>DATEND010000341.1:0-2108 GCA_035275245.1 Candidatus Eiseniibacteriota bacterium | reverse complement strand
ACCCAACGTAAAATACGGCGAGGCTGTCGGAACCACCTAGTTTCGGACAGAACGAGCCGCCACCGCTCGCCGCTCGAGCCGAGAGCACCCCAAATCTGCCTGTGCACTGCGCTTCGCTTCGTAGGTCAAAAACATCCCACGATGACTGTCGGTGCGAGCGCTGCGCCTTGCAGCCACGTGCGAGCGACCGCAACGCGGGCATGACGCGCCCTCGCGCGCGGGACATGACCACGGCACTCGCCAAATGAACCGAGCCCCCTCTCCCGTTTCCGGATGAGGGGGCTCGGTTGCTTGCGTAAGGACTCGTTCAGTCGCCGGGCGAGAACATGATCGGGTAAACGACCGTCACGATGCCGCCTTCCGGCTGCGGGAACGACAATCCGTAGTAGGCGCGGACGACGCACTGGATCACGGCTGCATCCGGCATGTCCGAACCACCATTGCTCACGTTGGATACCGCGCCGTCGCGACCGATGACGAAGCGAACCGAAACGCGACCCTGAAGGTTCGGGTTATTCCGGAGCCCGTTCTCGTAGCAAAGCCGGAACCGACCGTAGTTCTGCCGCACGATGCGCTGAATGACCTCGGGTGGCAGACGGCCGTTGACCGTGGTGGCGCCCATGCGAACCTGCGGCGCCCGCGTCGAGTGCGAGCCCCCGAGCCGGCCATGACCCGAGCCGAAGCCCTGGCCCGTTCCGGTACCGGCCCCGTGGCCAATCGTGCCGATCGAGCCGAGACCGATACCCTCGCCGCGACCGCCGCCGCCTTCGCCGATACCCGAAAGGCCGAGCCCGCCCGCACCGAACGAATCGCCAATCGAATCGCCCCACATATTGCCGCGGGCGCTCATCGGATCGTTGCCGAGCGAGTCGTCGCGACCCCAGGGCGCCGTCGGCGCATTCGGATCGCCGCCAGCACCCGTGTTGAGGAGGCCGATCATACCGAACTCGGCCGCTTCGCGGAGCGCTGCCTGGCGAGCGATGTGCGGATCGGGATTGTCTTGCGGACCCTGGATACCGAAACGGTGTCCCGTCTCTTTGGTGTTCGGGTTACCCATCGAGCCCTCTTCGCCCTTGGCTCGCGTACCGGTCCCGCCCTCTTTGTTGTCGGCGTTGGTCTCCGCGACCTGCTCGGTCTCCTTCTGCTCCTGCTCGCGCTCGGCGGCAGCCTGCAGGTATTGCTGGATGAGGTATTGCTGATCGCGGCTCAGCCCCTCTTCGTCATTCAAGCCCAACGGCGGCACGAAAAATGCCATCGCGGCGATCAACCCGACGTGAGCGAGGAGCGAGAGGCCGACGTAGAGCAACGTATTGAAGTCGGAATTGGCAAAAACACCGTGGACGAGCGGCTTGCCGGCAGGGACCGCCGCCACCTGGAAGACCAGGCCGTCGATCTCCATGCGCGCCTTGGCCCCCGACGGGAGCGCGATCTGCTGCGCGCCCGAGAGCTCCGCACACGGCTGCGTGCGCCCGCTTCGAATGGCGTCTTCGAGCGTCATTTTCGGCTGATTGGGAATCTCGATGGTGCCCTTGGCCCGCGGCAGGATCACGAAGTTGATGGACCCGTGATCGCCGAGCACGATAGGAGCTCGTGTCGTTCCGATCTTCTCCGAGGGGATGAAGTAGTCGCACGCGAAATTCTTTCCTTCTTCTTCGCCGACGTAGAACGAGCGGGGCGGACTGAGGTGCTGCACGTGCAGAACGGTCGTCTCCCAAAGGACCATCACCTCGACCGCGGTAACGTGCCCGAGCTCGACCTCATCGGGGTTGACGTCGGGACCGCTCTTGATGAGCGTGTAGGTGTAGGAGCCGGCCGGCGCGTCCTCGGCAACGCCGTACGCGTCTTGCGCGAACGGGTTCGGGTTGGCGAATGCCATGGCCCCCCCCGCGGCAGCGAAGGGGTTGGCGGCCGGAGCGGCGGCGAAGGCGGCCGGCGGAGCAAACGCGGGCGGCGGTGCCGCGGGTACCGGCGCGTGGACGTGGGGAACACCCATCCCGAGCTGGGTCGTACCGTGGGGCATGGGCGGCGGGGGCGGAGCCGCCACCGCCTCCGCTCGTTCGAGCAGAATGAGCGTGCCGCCGATTTGAATCTGATCGCCCGGCTGGATT
>DATEND010000340.1:0-2148 GCA_035275245.1 Candidatus Eiseniibacteriota bacterium | reverse complement strand
GGCAGTCCGGCAAGGGAGCGCTCGCGGCTTACGGTGGCGAGCGCGTGGGCGCGGCGCTCTTCGGAATGCGCACACTCGAGTCGGAAGTCTTCGAGGGCTTCGGCACGTACTCGCAGTTTCTCTATGGCGCGCAGGCAAGCGGCCGCGCCGGCGGCGCGCGCGCGGCGCTCACGCTTCTGTACGGGCACGACCGCGAGGAATCGATTCCCGACTCCGCGCGCTTCACGTCGCCTCAGTCGAACCGCCTCGCATCGCTTCTCCTCGTTCACCAGTTCTCGCCGCGCATCGAGTTGGGCGCCGAATTCGCGCACGCTTCGATCAGCGTCGACGGAACGGAGACTGCGAATGCGGGACGCGTGGTGGCGCGCCTCGGCGAGCGCGGCGTGAACGAGATCGAGCTCGAGTATCACGATTACGGGCGCGGCTTCGTCTCGCTCGGAAGTCCGACGATCGACAGCGGCGAGCGCGGCGTCGTGATCGACGGAGCCGTGCGCCTCCCCGCGCGTCTTCGCGCGACCGCGGAAGCGGAGATCTACACCGATCGCGACATCTTCCAGCCGCTCGAGGACGGTTCGCCCATCGTGCAAGCGACCGGGCGCTTGGACCGCGAGTTCGCGCGGCGAACGGGCGCGACGATTTCGGCGTACCTCTTCGCGCGCTACTACCGCGTTCCGTTCGAGAGCATCCCGTACCGGAATCGCTACGCCACGCTCGGCCTCTTCGCGCAGAGGGGCCGCGCGGCCGGCAGCTTGAGCGCCACACGCTCGCTCACCGAATCGGCCGTCTTCGACACCAGCGTTTTCATCGACGACAGCACGTTCACCGGCGGCGGCTCGGTCAACGGCTCGGAGCGCGACTGGACTCTGAACGGGACGGGGTCCTACTCGGGACTCTTCGGATGCGTGACGCCGCGCGCGGGTCTGCGCTGGACGCATTCGGAACCCGCGCTTACGGCGGATGAGAACCGCTGGAGCGCGAATGCCGAGGTGAGCGTCACGCTCTGGCGGACCACGCTGACCGGCGACTACGAGCGGATCGAGAGCCAAACCGAGGGCGGCGACGAAGACGACTTCGTCGAGCACGTGCTGACGACGACCATCGGGAGGACGTTTTGACCAACGCGCAAGGCCATAGGAAAGTCCGGTTCAGCGCCTCGGCGCTGGCAGGGACGCTGAGGGGCGGCGAAAACGTCACCCCGCGCGACGGTTTCGAACAGTCCAGCCGCGTTCCAAGTCCTGAGCAATGCGGCTATCGCAAGCAGCCCAAGGCGTTAGACCCAGCCCGATCGAGGCAGGTGCTGGCCCGTCAGATGCAACCTCTGGGCGTGTACGAGGAGTGAACAGAATGACTTCATGGCCAAACATCCGAGGCGAACGACGAGCGCACCGCGCGACACAGGGCCGATCGCCCGCGCGCCGCTCCTGGATCGTGCTGCTGCCTGCCGCGCTGCTGGCTGCGGCGCTATGCGGCGCCGGTCCGGCACACGCTCAGCCGGCGTCCTCGGATGCGCCGTCGCCCCTGCGCGTAGCGCCCGCTGAGGCGGTCGTCGCTCCCGGCGGCGAGATTCACTTCGCGGTCCACACCGAGGCGTCGACTGGGCTCGCATGGCGCGTGGTTCCTCCGTCACTCGGCATCGTCACGCCGGACGGGACGTTTCTCGCGGGCGATCGGCCCGGGCGAGGCATCATCCGCGTCGAGGCGCTCACGGCCGTCACCGGCGGGCGCGCGGCCTCCGTCGCCGTCGGTCACGCTCTGGTGCGGGTGTCGGGGCCTGCTGCATCGAATCGCCTCCGCATCCGCCCGAGCGCCGTTGCGCTTCTCCCGGGCCACTCGGTCCTGTTCGAGGCGGTCGTCAATGGTCCCAGCGCCGCGGGCGCCGATCGCCATCCGCAAGTTCACTGGTCCGTCGAGCCGCCAACGCTCGGGCTGATCTCGCCCGACGGCGTTCTGACGCCATTCGGCGATGTCGACGACACCGAGCGCGGCAGCGGAACGGGCCTCGGCATCGACGATCCCGCGCGGGATCCGAGCGGGACCGACGGATTCGTCGTGGCGCGGGCGATGGTCGACGGGACACCTCTCGAGGCGCGCGCCTCCGTTCGCCTGGCGCCGACGGCGCCCGCGGGAATCGCGCTCGACGTCAAGCCT
>DATEND010000339.1:0-3094 GCA_035275245.1 Candidatus Eiseniibacteriota bacterium | reverse complement strand
CCAACCCGCCGCCGGACCGTCACTGACGTTCTTCCGCGACGCCTCTTCGGGACGTCTGTCCGTAACGCCTTGCCGCCGCGACGGACGCCGTCAGTACTGCCCCAAGTATCTATTCAACTCCCACTCACTCACCTGCCCGATGTACTCCTGCCACTCCTCGCGCTTCGCTTCCACGAAGCGCTCGTAGATGTGCGCGCCCAGCGCGGCGCGGATCACGTCGTCCTTTTCCAGCTCGTTCAGCGCCTCGTGGAGGTCGCGCGGCAGCTCGTCGATGCGATACTTGCGGCGCTCACGGAAGCTCATGGTGAAAATGTTCTTGTTCACCGCGTCGGGGGGGACGAGCTTGCGCTCGATCCCGTCGAGTCCGGCGGCGAGCTGCACGGCGAGGGCCAGGTACGGGTTGGCGGAGGGATCGGGCATGCGCAGCTCGCACCGCGTGCCGATGCCGCGCCGGTCCGGGATGCGGATGAGCGGTGAGCGGTTCCGCATCGACCACGCGACGTTGGTGGGCGCCTCGTACCCCGGCACCAGACGCTTGTAGCTGTTCACCAGGGGATTCGTCACCGCGCAGAAGCCGCACGCGTGCGCGAGCAGGCCGGCGACGTACTGGAGCGCGGTGTCCGAGAGCTCCGACTTGGCCTTGGCGTCGTGGAACGCGTTCTTCCCGCCCTTGAACAGTGACTGGTGGGTGTGCATCCCCGACCCGTTCTGGCCGAAGATCGGCTTGGGCATGAAGGTCGCGAGGAAGCCGTGCCGGTACGCCACGTTGCGGACGATGAAGCGGAACGTGGCGAGGTTGTCCGCGGTCTCGAGCGCCTCGGTGTAGCGGAAGTCGATCTCGTGCTGCCCGGGGGCGACCTCGTGGTGTCCCGCCTCCACTTCGAACCCCATCGAAACCAGGTCGCGGATGATCAGCCGCCGGATCTCTTCCGCCCGGTCGACGGGCGTCTGGTCGAAATACCCGCCCTTGTCGTGCGTGACGGTCGTCGGATCGCCGCTCGCGTCGAGCTGGAAAATGAAGAACTCCGCCTCGACCCCGGCCATCATCTCGTACCCCAGCGCCTTGGCCTTGGCGATCTGCCCCTTGAGCGTTTGCCGCGTGCACCCCGCGAACGACGAGCCGTCCGGATTGTAGATGTCGCAGATCAGACGGGCGACGCGCCCTCCCTCGTCGTCGTACGGCAGCACCCGGAATGTCTCCAGGTCGGGCTTGAGGACCATGTCCGATTCCTCGATCCGCACGAATCCTTCGATCGACGAGCCGTCGAACATGATGTCGCCCTCGAGCGCCTTCTCGAACTGACTCTCGGGCACCTCGACGTTCTTGTTGATGCCGAGGATATCGGTGAACTGGAGACGCAGGAAGCTGATCCCCTGCTTCTTGCAAAGCTCGAGGATGTCGCGCTTGGAGGCGCCCGTGGTCTTCTGGGTGGTGGTCATGTGGGGGTAGAGGTACGTAGAAGACGGTAGAGGACGGCGCAACCTCTGCCGTCCTCTCCCGTCCTCTACCGCCCTCTCCGTTTAGACGTCGTAGTACAGGAAGAACTCGTACGGATGCGGCCGCAGCGCCACCGGATCGACTTCCTTGGCGCGCTTGTACGCGATCCAGGTCTCGATCAGGTCCGGCGTGAACACGCCGCCCTCGAGCAGGAAGGCGTGGTCCGCCTCAAGCGCGGCGAGCGATTCGCCCAGGGAGCCCGGCGTGTTCTTGACATGTTTGCGCTCTTCGGGCTCGAGCTCGTAGAGATCGACGTCCATCGGCTTGGGCGGCTCGATCTTGTGCTTGATCCCGTCCAGGCCCGCCATGAGCAGCGCGGCGAACGTCAGATACGGATTGCTCGACGGATCGGGCGCGCGGAACTCCACGCGCTTCGCCTTGGGCGACTTGGAGTACACCGGGATGCGGCAAATCGCCGACCGGTTGCGCTGCGAGTAGATCAGGTTGATCGGCGCCTCGTAGCCCGGCACCAGGCGGCGGTAGCTGTTGGTGGTCGGCGCCGCGAAGGCGAGCAGCGCGGCCGCATGCTTGATCAGCCCGCCGATGTACCAGCGCGCGCTGTCGGACAGGAGCGCGTAGCCGTTGGCGTCGAAGAACAGGTTCTTGCCGTCCTTCCACAGGCTCATATGGACGTGCATCCCCGAGCCGTTGTCGCCGAACATGGGCTTGGGCATGAACGTCGCCGTATAGCCGTGCTGATGGCAGGTGTTCTTCACGATGTACTTGTACATCATCAGCTGGTCGGCCATCCGGCCGAGCGTCCCGAACCGCATGTCGATCTCGGTCTGCCCGGCGGTGCCCACCTCGTGATGGTGCACCTCCACCTCCACACCCGCGGCGATCAGCGCCAGCATGATCTTGGAGCGCAGGTCCTGCAGCCGGTCCACGGGCGGCACCGGGAAGTAGCCTTCTTTGTGCCGGGGCCGGTGGCCCTGGTTGGGGCTGCCGTTGGTCCCCGAGTTCCAGATCCCTTCCTCGGAGTCGATGTGGTAGTAGCCCTCGTGCGCGTTCTGATCGAAACGCACCGAGTTGAAGATGTAGAACTCCGCTTCGGGTCCGTAATACGCGGTGGTCGCGATCCCCGACTTCACGAGATACTGCTCCGCCTTCTGGGCCACGTAGCGGGGATCGCGCGAGTAGCGCTGGCCGGTCACCGGGTCCGCCACATCGCACGTCAACGACAACGTGGGCACTTCCAGACACGGATCGACGAACGCGCTCGCCGGATCCGGAAACAGCAGCATGTCGCTCTCGTTGATCGCCTGGAACCCCCGGATCGACGAGCCGTCGAACCCGATCCCTTCCTTGAAGAGCTCCTCCGTGAGCTCCTTGAGGGGAATGGAGAAGTGCTGCCAGGTGCCCGGCAAGTCGGTAAAGCGGAGGTCCACCACCTGCACGCCGGCATCTTTCGCCTTCCGAACCACCTCGGCTGGCGTGACGCCCGCTGCCGGCTTGGCTCCGGAGGCGGTCGTGGTCGGCTCCAACGTCGCGGTCATAAGATCGGTCTCCTAAGTGCGGTCGGCTGAGGTGGACGTGCACGGACGATGCCACGAGCGAAATGAGCCCGGCGCGCGGTGCCGCGCGCACGGGCTCTTA
>DATEND010000338.1:0-7453 GCA_035275245.1 Candidatus Eiseniibacteriota bacterium | reverse complement strand
CGCTCGCCTCAAGGGCGATGCGCCCACGGATCTCGAGCCCGGCTCGGGAGCCGTCGTCGCGCCGCCCGCGCCGAGGGCGCGCCGTTACGGCAAGGGTGGCGGGCCGAATCCGATCCTCGTGATCGGCGGGGCGCTCCTCGTGGGCATCGTCCTCGCGAAGGTGCTCGACTGGAGGGGCCATGCCCACCCAAGAGACTGAGCAGGGCGTCGGGACGGCGGCCAAGCAGGTGGCCGAGCATGCGAGCACGCTCGCCCGCCTCGAGCTCGAGCTCGCGCTCCTCGAGGTCAAGCGGAAGGTCGCGGCCCTCGGCGTGGGGATCGGCCTCGCGATCGGCGCCGCGATCTTCGGGCTCTTCGCGCTCGGCTTCGGGCTCGCGGCCGTCGCTGCCGCGCTCGCCCTCGCGCTGCCGATGTGGGCCGCGCTGCTCATCGTCTTCGCCATGCTCGTCCTGCTTTCGACAATCCTCTTGCTCGTCGGCGTGAGCGCGCTGAAGCAGGGCGCGCCGCCGGTTCCCGAGCAGGCGATCCGCGAAGCCAAGCTGACCACGGAGGCGATCCGCAATGGCCGAAGCTGACGGCCGCTCGACGGAGGACGTCCGCCGCGACATCGCGCAAGAGCGCGAGCAGCTCGCGGACTCCGTCGAAGATCTGCGCGCCGGGATCGGCGAAGCTGCCAATCTGCGCGGAAAGCTTCCGCTCATCGCGGCCAGCGCGCTGGGAGCCGGCTTCGTCCTTGCCGGCGGAGTGGGGGCGACAATGCGCTTCGTCGCGCGGCGCGGACGTGAAGGCCGCGAGCGCGCGAGGGTCGGCCGCTTCTCGGTCGTCGACAGGTCCTAGCGGCCCGAGGGTTGGGTCTGAACGCGGCGGGCGCACCCGCCCCGCGTTGTCTTTCCCCTAGCGCTGCTTGGCCGGTGCGGGCGTGCCCGTCCGGAAGCGGGCAGAAGAAGCGGGCAGAAGAAACGAGGCTACGGCTCCTTCACGATGGTGACGTCGCCATCCACTTCGAGAACGCGCTCGCCGTCGAGAATCGGGTGCCCGCTCACGATCGCATAGCGGTTGTCGGACTCGCGGAGCTCGCGAAACTGCTCGATTGAGAGTTGCACCGTGCTGCGGCACTCGCTGTCGAGGCATTCGCAGAGAAAGGGAATGGGGCGGGCCTCGTCGATGCGATTGCTCACGGCCGCGAGCAGACGCTCGTTTGCGCGCCGAAACACATCGTGGGTTGTGCTCTCCGCCTTTCTCGGAAACACGCCATGCGAGTACCCGGGCGCGGTTTCTTCAACCGCGGCACGTAACGCCGGATACACCCGGGACTACCGCATGAGTCGGCCGGTGCTGCGCTACATTGGCGCTCTAACAAGGGGGGAGTCGATGGCGCTTGGGGTCTCGCGTGACGTCGTCGCAACCGCGGAGAACATGCTCGTGGATGCCTATGAGCTTGTCTTGAGCGGATGGTGCCAGGGAACGTCCGCACAGGACGAAGGAGGGCGCAGCATCGAGCCCTCGAGCGCGTTCGCTCGCCGCTGGTCCGCGCCGGGCGCACTCGAGCGAGTCTGGCGCCGAGGGGATGACGGGAATGGGAGCCTCGTCGAGGCCTACGAGCGCGCCAGTCTCGCTCTGACGGCGGCCGTACGGGATGTCCCTCAGCGCTGGAACGACGTTGCCGATCGCCGGTTGGACGAGGTGCTCGACGCGCTCGCCCTCGCGATCCAGCGGGTTCAGCCTGCCGTCACGTCTCCGCTCGAAGCTGTGGAGGGCTTCATCGAGGAGGAGCACCGGGGAGACAGCCCCGTCTCGTCGTCGACTAGCCCGGCCGGGGCTTCCGCGCTACGCTCGGGCGGAGAGGAGCGTTCATGACCGAGTGCCGCCGCTGTGCAGAGGAGGTCGACAGGGCGTTTCGCTACTGCCCCTGGTGCGGCGGGCCGCTCCGGATGAAGGTGACGGAGCTCTTCGGCGGAGCCGACGGCAAGGCGCTTCGCGTCTCGCGCTACTTCGGTGACGGCGACGAGGAGTCCCAGATTCGCGTGAGCGTCTGGAGCGAGGCGCTGGGGCGGCACCTGCGCGCCGACGCCGCGGTCTCCCTCACCGAGGACGAGGCGGGTCGGCTTGCCCGCTTCCTCGCGGAGGTCCCGGTCGGGGACGAAGCACAAACTTTGTAGAGCGGGTTGGCCCGCACGCGGGGCTGCGCTACGCTCGTGCGCCTCAGGGACTGTCTTTCCTAGGGAGAGGAGTACGAATGCGAAGGAGCATGCTGCGGCGTCGGCACGCTCGGACCGGCGTGGCGACTCTGCTCGTGATCGTCGCGGCCGTTTTCGCGGCGACCGCGAACGCGGGAAGCACGAGCATCCTTGCGGGAGCCCCGTATGCCCCTGCGTGCGGCGTCGGTTCGAGCTTTCTCGATTCGCTGACGGCCCGCGCCGGCGGGGCGCGCACCGGACGCAAGGAGCCCAACCTGAATCAGGTGCTCCAGGAGGTCCCGGCCGGCCAGGAGCCGAGCACCGCGAACTTCGAGACGACGATTCCGGTCTACATCCATGTCATCCGTGAGGGAACGGCCGTCTCGCAGGGCAACGTGCCGAGCTCGTGGATCACGAAGCAGATCGAAGCGCTCAACCTCAGCTACGCCGGCTTCTACGGAGGCGTGGACACGGGCTTCCGCTTCGAGCTCGCCGGCGTCGATCGCACGACGAACGCGCGCTGGTTCCACATGAACCCGGGCGGTGAGGACGAGTACAAGGCGAAGCGAGCGCTGCGTCGCGGCGGCGCGGACGCGCTCAACATCTACACCGTCGAGGGCGGCCGGCTCCTCGGCTGGGCGTACTTCCCCTCGGGGTACGCCTCGCGGCCGCACGTCGACGGTGTCATCATCGCCTTCGGGTCGATGCCGGGCAGCACGATCCCGGGCTACGAGGACTTCAACCTCGGGTTCACCGCGACGCACGAGGCCGGCCACTGGCTCGGGCTGTACCACACCTTCCAGGGCGGCTGTAACGCCAAGGGTGACTACGTCGCCGATACGCCGGCCGAGAAGGGGCCCGCGTTCGGGTGCCAGGTCGGCCGGGACACCTGCCTCGAGGCCGGGCCCGATCCGATCCACAACTACATGGACTACTCGGACGACCCCTGCTACTCGGAGTTCACCGCCGGCCAGGCCGAGCGGATGCAGGAGCAGTACCTCTTCTTCCGCGCCTAGCGGGAGCCGACGAACCGAAAGCGGGCCGGCCGATGCGCCGGCCCGCTTCGCGTTCGGCTACGAGCAGCTCTGCGTGCCCCTCTGGAAGACGAGATTCACGACTCCGGCGTGGAGCGTGACCGGCGCGCCGGTCGGCGACTGCCATTGGAGGTCGAAGCGATGGTCGTCGTCGGCTTCGAAGGGAGCCGTGTTCGCCACGAACGTGTAGGTCACGGTCTCCTTGCCGCTGGGGACGAACCTGACGATCCCCGGCTTCATCGGCGCCTCCGGCACGCCGTCGACCACTGCGCGGAATCGGACCGGACCGCCGCTGACCGTCAGCGTCGCCGTCTCGCTCACCTCGCGGACGGTGCACTTCGTCATCCCCAGCCCGGGAACGTTGTGCCAGCCGGTTCCCGAGGTCGTGCCGCCGGCGGTGCGCCATTTCGCCGCCTGTCTCTCCGCGTCTCCGCTGAAGTTGTGATTCGCGGCGGCAAGGACCGCAGCGGGGAGCGCGAGGAGAGCGAGCGCTGCGAAGGCGATGAACAGTCGGCGTTTGGAGTTCAGCAATCCCACGGCGACCTCCTTTGTCGTTGGTCGGGGTGCGGTTACGTGGAGCCTGGTTTCTCCGCGTCACCACATGACCCCGCCCTCGTAACGGTCCGGTCACCGCGGGCGGGCACCCAGCCAAGCATCTCGCCGCGGATGGCGCAAGGGCGGCGAACGTCGCCGCCCTTGCGCTCGTGCAATCAGATAGAGAGCGCGCCGCGGCAGGTCTGGCCGCTGGAGAGAGCGCGCGCCTTGGCGACGATGTGATCACTCCCCGCCTTGTTGTCGAGCATGCGGCGGACGGTGAAGGAGCCGCTCGGCGCCTTCGTCGTCTTGACGCCGCTGAAGCGCTTCACACCGTTCTGGCGGATGACGACGCGCCACTTCTTGCCGGCGACGTTCTGATCGACCTCGAACTCCGTCTCGATCAGACCGTTGTCGTGCTTCGCCTTGAGCTTCCACGTCGCGGATGCTGAGCAGGAGCCGCGCTTGATCACCTCGGCGCCGCCTCCGCTCGCGGGGGCGGACGATGCGCCTGCGAGTGCCGCGGCGGCGATCAGGACCCCGACGACGCTTACGAGCTTCCACATGACGAGCCTCCCTAGTCCGTTGACTCCTCAGTTCTACGCGGCGGCCGGTGGCGTTCGGCCCATGGCGCGGTAAGCGTTTGGAAGCGTCGGGTGAAGATTCGGAAGGCGGCTAGCGCTGGAGGTTGAACCAGGTTCCGCCGGGGCCCGTGTAGCTGAAGCCCTCGCCCCACGTGGCGATGGTCTTGCCGATGTTCGTGACCGCGATCTCGCCGTAGTCGCCGTATATCTCGCCGAACCCGTTCGCGCCGATGTAGCCGGCGGCACCCTCCGGCGCGTCGCTGATCTTCACCGGCGACGACCAGCTTGCGCCCCCGTTCGAGGAGCTGCGGTACCAGACGTTCCACGCGTCGGGGTCGTGACCTGCGGTCTGCATGTACCAGATCCGAGCGTTCCCTCCGCCGGACGATGCCAGCCGAGGCTGCGTCGCGTTTTCGCCGGAGACCGAGAGTGGCGCTCCCGCGCTCCAGGTCCGGCCGGCGTCGGAGGAGGTCGCCACGTAGACGCGCTGCGGGCCGCCGTCCGTAGTCGGCGCCTCATAGGCGAAGACGAGCCGGCCGGGAGCGTCCTCGACGACGGAGGTCTGCCCCGTGTAGAAATCGGGCCCGCAGCCGTCGGCGATGCAGCTCTCGCCGAGCGGCACCTTCGCGACGACGACGTTCTCCCAGGTCTTGCCCTTGTCGCGCGAGACGACCGCGTGGTGCCAGACCTCGCCGTTCACCTTCGTGAGACCCGAGTAGACGATGCTCGACTCGGAGAAGACGACCGTCCCGTCACCGAGGACCCGGGCGTCGTAGGCGTAGTAGTAACGCTTGTCCTTGCTCAGCTTCTTCTGCGTCCACGTCTTGCCGAAGTCGTGCGAGATGCCGACGTAGAGGTCGCCGCCCTGCGGCCCGTTCCAGGAGACGTAGACGTCCTTTCCGGACGCGTTCATCGTGATCTCCGGCTTGTCGGTCCAGGCGACGTTGCCGTACACGTGCACCGGATCGGTCCAGGTCTTGCCGTGGTCGGTCGACTTCGTGAAGACCGTCGAGAACCCGTTGTGCCGGTCGAAGTCGAGGAACGCCGAGTAGACAGCGCCGGTGTTCGGCACGACCTCGATCGTCGGGTCGTACTGCGCCTTCGAGCGGTCGCACGCACAGAGCGGGAGTTGCGGGCCCCACGTCGCGCCCCCGTCCTTCGAGATCGTGAGCGGAATCCACGGCGTCGGGCAGTGGACGCCGCAGTCCCGCTCGGCGTAGCGGGTCGTCAGCAGGTAGACGTAGGGCGCCTTGGGGTCGGTCGCGACCGCGGGCTCCCAGTCGTCGGAGGTGGAGCTCAGGACTCTGGACCCGACCCAGCCGCTCGCAGGCGCGGCGGTGGCGGCGATCTTCTGGCCGAACGTGCCGTTCGCCTTCGCCTGGGCCAGCGCCTCGAGACGCTGCTCGGTGACCTCGGCCTCTTCCTCGGCCTCCTCGGAGCCGCCTCGCCCTTCCTCGCGCACGAGCTCCTCCTCGGGCTCGGCCGGCGCGGCGCTTTCACCGGTGTCGATGTTCGCCGCCGGCTCGGCGGCACGCTTCCCGTCGTCCGACCCGTTTGGGCGCAGGAAGACGCCCAGCAGGATCGCCGAGACCACCCCTAGCCCCGCAATGAGAAGGCGACGCTTCATCCCGGACGGCCGATGGTATGACGCGGCTGAAAGACCGTCAAACCGCGACGCGGATCGGTAGCCTCAGCCCCGATGGGCTTTCAGGTCGCGCATCTCGAAGACATCGCGGAGGTCAGCGACGGGCGCGCCCCGTGGCGGCCTGTCCGGCATCACTTCGGCATCAGTGCCTTCGGAATCAACACGTGGACGGGACGGAAGGCCGGCGACCGGATCATCAACGAGCACGACGAGGCCGACGTGGATGCCGACGCCGAAGGCCAGCAGGAGGAGCTCTACTTCGTCCAGGAGGGGCGCGCGCGCTTCGAGCTCGACGGCGAGGCCGTCGACGCGCCCGCGGGCACGTTCGTCCATGTCCAACCGGGAGTGAAGCGGACTGCCTTCGCGGAGAAGGCGGGGACGACGATTCTCGCCATGGGGGCCACGCTCGGGAAGGCCTACGTGCCGGTCGGCTGGGAGGTCTGGGCGCAGGTGAACCCGCTCTACGAGGCCGGCCGGTACGCCGAGGCGGCCGATCAGGCGCGCGCGATCGTGGACGAGCACCCCGAGTACGTCGCGCCGCTCTACAACCTCGCCTGCTGCGAGAGCCTGGCCGGCCGTTCGGACGATGCGATCGAGCACCTGCGGCGCGCCATCGAAGCGTGGCCAGATTTCCGCGAGCTTGCCGCGAAGGACTCGGACTTCGATCCGATTCGCGACGAGCCGGGGTTCAAAGAGCTCGTCTCCTAGACGCTACACCGGGTCGGGCCCGGATTCCGGCGCCGGCAGGCGTTTGGAACGCCCTGCTCGCGGGCAACAGGCTTCGAAAGCGCTGTCGAAGCCCGCCGTCATTCGGGCTCGCCCGTAGCGCTGACGAAAGGGGGTGGACATGGGAATCATCGGTTGGATCATTCTTGGCGCTCTCGCGGGGATCATCGCGAAGGCGATTCTTCCGGGAGATGACCCGGGCGGCATCATCATCACGCCGCTGATCGGGATTGCCGGCGCGCTCATCGCAGGCTTCATCGCGCAGGCGATCGGGTTCGGTGACCCGATCGACGAGTTCTTCGACTGGAGCACCTGGATCGCAGCCATCATCGGCGCGGTCGTTCTGCTCCTCATCTACCGGGCCTTCGTCGGCCGCGACCGTAGACGGACTGCGTACTAGGGAAACAGCCGGAGGGCCGCCGGGATCACCGCGGTGGCCCTCCTGAGCGCCACGACGCGCGGATCGCGCGAGACCTTCTATGACGGTTGGGACTGGCTTTCGAGAGCGGCCTTGATTCGCAGCGCGCTTGTCTCAGATGCGCTGGCCGATCATCCCGGCGAGCGGCCGGATCAGCTCTCGATTCTCTCCATGCCCAGTTGAGGCGCTGAGGGGTGAGACTGGTCGCGGCGCTTGACGTTTCCCGAACGACGCCGACTGCGCTAGGGTCAGGCGCCCGTGGCCACATCGTCGCACCGCAGTCTCGCCATTCGCGCTGGGAAGAAGACCATTCAGAGCTCGGTGGCACGGTCCGT
>DATEND010000337.1:0-2321 GCA_035275245.1 Candidatus Eiseniibacteriota bacterium | reverse complement strand
GTGGCGGAGGCGGCGCGGCTTCTGGAGGCGAACGCACCGAGCCAGGATCCGGACCCCATCCTCGTGAACCTCCAGGGGGACGAGCCCTTTGCGAGCGTGGCGGGCCTCGACCATCTGGTCCGGCTCTTCGAGCATCCGGGCGTGAAAATGGCGACCTTGGCGGCGCCGTTTCCGCGTTTCGAGGACCCCGACGATCCGAACCGCGTCAAAATAGTGATCGACCACGAGGGCAAGGCGCTCTACTTCTCGCGCTCGCGCATTCCGTACGGCGGGGGCGAAGCGGGTAACGCGCCGATCCTGCTTCACATCGGAATCTACGCCTACCGCCGATCGACGCTGCTCCACCTCGCCGGGATTCCTCCGGCGCCGGTCGAGCGAACCGAACGGCTGGAACAGCTCCGCGCGCTCTGGAACGGAATCCCGATTCACGTCGCCGTGGGCGACTATGACTCGCTTGGCATCGACACGCCCGAGGATCTCGAGCGGGCCCGAAAGCGATGGGCGGAAGGGGGGATCGACAGATGACGAAGTTCGTGTTCGTGACCGGCGGGGTCGTGTCCTCGCTCGGCAAGGGGATCGCCGCCTCGGCCATCGGCTCGCTCTTGAAGAGCCGCGGCCTCTCCGTGACCCTCCAGAAGTTTGATCCCTATCTCAACGTCGACCCGGGCACGATGAGCCCCTATCAGCACGGCGAGGTCTACGTCACCGACGACGGCGCCGAGACCGACCTGGACGTGGGGCATTACGAGCGCTTCTTGAACGTCTCGATGGGGCGCGAGAACAACGTCACGGCGGGACAGATCTACGACTCGATCATCCAGAAGGAGCGGCGGGGCGACTACCTGGGGCGCACCGTCCAGGTGATCCCGCACGTCACGGACGAGATCAAGTCGCGGATGCTGGCCCTGACGCACCGGAAACCGGTGGACGTGGCGATCGTGGAGATCGGCGGGACCGTCGGCGACATCGAGAGCCTCCCGTTCCTCGAGGCGATCCGCCAGCTACGCCTGGAGCTCTCCTCGCTCAACACGCTCTTCATCCACGTCACCTTGGTGCCGCACCTGGGCGCGGCGCGAGAGATCAAGACCAAGCCGACGCAGCACTCGGTGAAGGAGCTCCGCGCCATCGGGATCCAGCCCGACCTCCTCCTCTGCCGCACCGAGGTGCCGCTCCCGCAAGACGTGAAGGAGAAGATCGGGCTCTTCTGCAACGTGCCGACGCAATCGGTGATCGAGGCGATCGACGTCGGATCGATCTACGAGGTGCCGCTCATGTTCCACAAGGGCGGGCTCGACGACTTGGTGGTGACGATGCTCCGTCTCGACGCGGGTCCCTCGGACCTCCGCGTGTGGCAGGCCTTCCACGATCGGATGAAGGCGGCCCGCGAGACGGTCGTCATCTCGGTGGTCGGGAAGTACACGCACCTCCGGGATGCCTACAAGTCGATCTCGGAGGCGATCCTCCACGGCGCGGTCGCGAGCGGCGTCGTGCCGCGCATCGAGTGGGTGGACTCCGAGCGCGTCGAGATGGACGGGCCGGAGGCGCTTCTCGGCGCATCGCACGGGATCCTGATTCCAGGCGGGTTCGGGGATCGGGGGACGGAAGGCATGGTGCAGGCCGCGCGCTACGCCCGGGAGCGGCACGTTCCGTTCTTCGGCATTTGCCTCGGCATGCAGTGCGCCGTGATCGAGTTCGCCCGCGACGTCGCCGGCCTCGCGGGCGCGGACTCGTCCGAGTTCGATGCCTCGACGCCGCACGCGGTGATCGACCTCTTGCCGGAGCAGCAGGGCATCTCCCAGAAGGGCGGCACGATGCGGCTCGGCGCCTATGCGTGCGCGCTCGCGGCCGGAAGCCACGCCCAGCGCGAATACGGCGCCGCGCGCGTGGCGGAGCGGCACCGCCATCGCTACGAATTCAACAACGAGTACCGCGAGCGGCTGACGGAGCGGGGGATGGTCGTGACCGGGCTCTATGAAGAGAAGGATCTGGTCGAGATCGTCGAGCTGGCGGATCACCCGTGGTTCGTCGGCGTTCAGTTCCATCCGGAGCTGCGGTCGCGGCCGGCCGACCCGCACCCGCTCTTCCGCGGATTCCTCCGCGCCGCGAACGAGGAGCGCCAGAGGCGCGAGTCGTCGCCCGCGTCCCGCGCGAGCGCCTCCGGAGCGCCGCGCCCGTGACGCGCCCGGCGATCCGCCCGTGAAAGCGCCCGCGTTCAAGCCCATCGCCGTCGGCTCCGCCCGCATCGAGCCGGGCCGCCTGGCCCTCATCGCGGGGCCCTGCGTGCTCGAGGACCCGGGGATGGCCGAGGAGGTCGCGCGGGA
>DATEND010000336.1:0-5477 GCA_035275245.1 Candidatus Eiseniibacteriota bacterium | reverse complement strand
CGGAGCCCGCCCTTTCGTTTGCGCCGGCCCCGTGCATGGACGCGCGTAGAATGAGCAGTGGTCCGGGAACCGAACGGCCAAGTCCCGACATCTACGGACACCACTCTACGAGAGCGACCGAACGCGGGGCCCAACCATGTCAGCCGTATCCCTCTTCGTTGGAAGTGCGCTCGCCGCTAGCGCGCAAGCGCGTCGCGCGCTAGCGGTCCTGGTCGTCGCTTCGATCCTCGCGCCGGCTTCCGCGCGCGCCGGCGCCTGGACGCAGCCGAGCGGAACCGCCTACATCAAGGTGGCGGCGGCCGGTCTCGACACGAGAAGCCGGTTCGATCGAGACGGAAACCGGGTCGGTTTCGACGACGGCGGGGGCCTCACCCGCTCCACGGAGTTCCGCAGCCGCGAACTCCGGATCTACGGCGAGTACGGCGCGAGCGACGCGGTCACGATCTACGGATCGCTCGCCTACAAGGACCTCGCCACCGAGCAGCTCGCCTCTCGCTTCGAGGCCAGGGGCGGCGGCGATCTTTACGCGGGCGTCCGATACCGCCTCCGCGACGGCTCCGTTCCCGTGAGCCTCTCCATCGACGGGAAGATCCCGACCGGATACGACATCACCGACCAACCTTCCCTAGGCACGGGGAAGGCGGATCTCGGCGCGCGGCTTCTTGCCGGCACGTCGTTCGGCCGCGCGTACGTGACGGGCGACGCCGGCTTCCTCTACCGCTCCGGCCGCTATCGAAACGAGATGGTGTTCTCGGGAGAAGCGGGGACGCGGCTTCCCGGTCCGATCTATACGCGCGCGCTGCTCCGCGGCATCCACGCGCTGGGACGGCCAGCCACGGAGGATCAAGGCGCGATCTTCGATCCCGGCCTTTCCAGCCCCCGCGAGTTGTTGCTCGTCGGTACCGTCGGCCTGGACGTCGGAGACGGCGTCAGCCTCGAGGCTGCGCTCGCGCACGCGCTCAACGGTCGCGAGGCGCTGGCGGGGAACACCGTCGAGATTTCGGTCGTGATGCTCCTCGGCCCGAATTGACCCGCCGGCCCTAGATCCCGTGCCGGCGCCCGCGCGCCGTGATGATCAGGGCCACGCCGGCGATGATGATGGCGCCCGCCAGGAGCATGCGTGGGCCGATCGCTTCCCCTCCGAACGCCACGCCGAGCCACACGGCTACGACGGGATTCACGTAGGCGTAGGTTCCCACGCGCGCCGGCGTCGTCGTCTGGACCAGCCAGGCGTAGGCGGTGAAGGCCATCGCCGATCCCGCGAGGGTCAAGTAGACGAGCGCCCAGAGCGACCGCGTCGAGAATTCGGCGGCGCCGAGCCTTGGAAATTCGCCCGCGATCGCACCCGCCGCGAAGAGGAGCGCCCCGCCTGCCAGCATCTGCATGCCGCCCGATTGAAGCAACGACGGCGGATGGGGCAGGTGCTTCGAATAGATGGTACCCGACGCCCAGCACCACGTGGCGCCGAGGAGCACGACGCCGCCCAGCGGATCGATCTCCGTTCCGACCGGCCCCCCGCGCGCGCTCAAGAGAAGCGCCACACCCGAGAAACCGACGACGACACCGATCGACGTGAGGAGATCAGGGCGGACGCCGTGCGATCGCCGCCACTCGAGAAGGACCAGCCAAAGCGGCACCGTCGCGATGATCAGCGACGCCAACCCGGACGGCACCATCTGCTCGGCCCACGTGACGCCGCCGTTGCCTCCCAGGAAGAAGAGGCCGCCCAAGAGCGTCGCGGCCGCCCACTGGACGCGCGTCGGGCGCACCGTCTCGCCCCGAGCGAGCGCCCAGCCGTACAGCAATCCTCCGGCAACGAGGAATCGGGTCCCTGCCATCAGAAACGGGGGAATGGTTTCGATCGCGAAGCGGATCGCCAGGTAGGTGGAGCCCCAGACAAGGTAGACGATCGCGAAGGCGACCGCCGTCCGGAGGGCCGTTGGCCGGGGAGCGATGCTTTGGGCCGGTTCGGTCATGAAGGTCCGGAGCATTTCCTAGGATGCCCGGACCCGGCACTCCGATTCTTGTGCAGAAGCATCCGGGCCGAGTCGGCGAGACTCCCGGTGGCCTTCGCGCGGAGAACCCGGTAGTCTCGTGCGCGTCCGTCCGACCAAAAGGGAGGCTTGAGACTCGTGTTTTTCGCACTCTTAGGCGTCACGCTCGCCGTCGCGCTCCTGACTTCCGCGATCGTCGTTTTCTTCTTCAAGAGGCCGATCCGACAAATCCTCGACCGGATCATCGGCGAGGAGATCGCCGAGGGATGGCAACGGTTCCTTCTCTTCGCGATCTACGTCGTCGGGATTTCCTCCGGCGTCCAGATCTGGAAGCTCGAGCAGTACCTTCACCCGCCCGACGTGCGCGGTCCCGAGGGGGCCGAGCGGGTGCCCTTGACCCTCGACGCGGCCTCCATGGGGCTCGAGGTCTATCGCACGATCGTTCAGGTATTGCAGGGCATCGCCTGGGCGCTCCTCGTGTTCTTCGTCGTCGCGCTCGTGGCGTTCGCGATCATCCGTCGCGGCGAAGCGAAGCACGGCGGCCCCGCCCGCTAGCAAAAGCCGCGGCTCATGCCCATGACGTCTCTCGGCCTCGTGCTCGGCGCATCCTTCGCGGCGGGGCTCAACGTCTACGCGGCCGTGGCGACGCTCGGGCTGCTTCACCGGTTCGACGTCGTGACGCTCCCGCCGTCGCTCGCCATCCTGGCCCACCCGTTGGTCCTGACCGTCGCGCTGGTCCTCTACGTCGTGGAGTTCTTCGCGGACAAGATCCCGGTGGTCGATCACGCCTGGGACGTGGTCCACACGTTCGTTCGGCCTCCCGCGGCGGCCGTGCTCGCCTACGCCGCCATCGCGGGCGTGCCGGAGCCATGGCGCCTGGCCGCGGCGCTCCTCGCGGGAACCGTGGCGCTCGCGTCCCACGGCGGAAAGGCGACCACGCGCGTGGCGGTAAACGCGAGTCCCGAGCCGTTCAGCAATTGGGCGGTGAGTTTGGGGGAGGATGCGCTCGCGATCGGGCTCACGTGGCTCGCGGTCACGCATCCGGCGCTCGCTCTAGCGCTCGCAATCCTGCTTACCGTCGCGGCGGTCTGGGTGGTCGTGCTCTTCTTCCGGCTCTTCCGGGGACTTTTTCGCCGGGCGTTCGGTTAGACGACGGCGGGTTTCCGGCGGGTGTGATCGAGGACGCGCTTCCGCACGCGAATGGACGCGGGCGTCACCTCCACGAGCTCGTCATCGTTGATCCACTCGATCGCGCTCTCGATCGTCAGGTCGCGGGGGGGCGTCAATTTGATCCCCATGTCCGACGTGGAGGCACGCATGTTCGTCAGATGCTTCCGCCGGCAGACCTGGACGACCAGGTCTCCGTCCTTCACCTGCTCCCCGACGATCTGGCCCGCGTAGACCTTCTCGCTCGGCCGCACGAAGAAGAGCCCTCGGTCGCTCAACTGGTCCAGTGCGTACGCCGTCACGTCGCCCGACTCCTTGACGACCATGGCGCCGCGCTTTCGATTGGGGAGGGCGCCGCGATGCTCGCCGTACCGGTCGAAGAGGTGATTGAGCAGCCCCGTTCCCTTCGTGAGCGTCAGGAACTCCGTTCGAAATCCGAGCAGGCCCCGTGACGGGATCGAGAACTCCATCCGTGTCCGGTCTCCGTGCCGCCCGAGGTGCTGCAGCTCGCCGCGTCGCTCGCCCAAGGCCGCGATCACGGGCCCGGTGAACTCCTCCGCGCAGTCGATGACCAGCTCCTCGTAGGGCTCGAGCGTCGCGCCCGATTCGTCCTTGTGGAAGATCACCTGGGGCCGGCCCAGCGCGAACTCGAACCCTTCGCGGCGCATGGTCTCCGCCAGGATCGCGAGCGAGAGCTCGCCGCGCCCGAGCACCAGGAACGAATCGGCGTCGCCGGTGCGCTCCATGCGGAGCCCCACGTTTCGCTCCAACTCCCGTTCCAGACGCTCGAGGATGTGGCGGCTCGTGACGAATTTGCCCGAGAGGCCCGATACCGGCGAGTCGTTGACGCGAAACTCCATCGAGAGCGTCGGCTCGTCCACGCGGATTCCGGCGAGCGGCGCGGGATCCGCCAGGTCCAGGATCGTCTGGCCGATCTCGATTCGGGGGAAGCCGGAGAGGACGACGATGTCGCCCGCCGCCGCTTCGGAGACTTCCACGCGCTTGATTCCTTCGAAGAGGTAGATCTTCCCCGCGCGCCCCTTCTGGACGAGCCCGCCGTCGGGCTTCACCGCGGCCAACTCCGTGGCGTGCGTCAGCGATCCCGAGTGAACGCGGCCCACCGCGAGGCGGCCGAAATAGTCGGAGTAGTCGATGTTGGCGACGATCAGCTTGAAGGGCGTGTTGCCGATCACCGGCGCGGGGACATGGTCCAGGATCGCGTCGAGGAGCGGGCTCAGGTCGCCCGACGTGGCGGCCGGATCCTTCGCCGCGAAGCCGATTCGCCCGGACCCGTAGAAGACCGGGAAGTCGAGGTGGTCGTCGTGCGTCGCGAGCGAAAGGAAGAGGTCGTGGATCTCCTCCTCGACCTCGAGCGGGCGCGCGTCCGAGCGGTCGATCTTGTTGATGAGGACGATCGGCCGCTTCCCGGTCTCGAGCGCCTTCTTCAGGACGAACCGCGTCTGGGGGAGCGGTCCCTCGGCCGCGTCGACCAGGAGAAGCACGCCCTCGACCATCGTGAGGATGCGCTCCACCTCGGACCCGAAGTCGCGGTGCCCCGGCGTGTCCACGATGTTGATGATCGTGTTGCGGTAGTGGATCGCCGTGTTCTTCGCGAGAATCGTGATCCCGCGCTCCCGCTCCAGGTCACCCGAGTCCATCACGCACTCGTCGACGTGCTGGCCCGCCCGGAACGTCCCCGACTGCTTGAGGAGCTGGTCCACGAGCGTGGTCTTCCCGTGGTCCACGTGGGCCACGATGGCAATGGCGCGGCGGTCCGCGCGTCGTTCGAGAGCGATCATAGGGCGAAAGAGAATACCAGATGCGGGGCTACAGGGGGGGCGCTGTTTTCGCCGCCCGAGTGGCACGCGGTGTGCTTCGCGACGCCGACGCTCGCGATTCCGTAGGAAACCAGCGCAACGCACATTGCATCCAAATCCACTCGAGCCGGAGTTACGCTCGCGGTTCCGAAACCGGGTCCGGTCGACACGGGCCCTCACTCGTCGACGACGCATCGAACAGCATGGAGGGAAGCATGAAGAGGATTCTGTTGGCTCTGACGGTATCGCTCCTCGCACTCCCCAGCTCCTCATTCGCCGTGGACAAGACGGGGCACCTGGCCGTCGGCTACTTCAATCCGGACGCACCGCTCGGCATCCGCTACCCGATCTCTCCCAAGGTTGGACTCGACATCGGGCTCGGATTCGATCAAGACGAGATCAGCGACGACCCGACTACGGCCACCGTGGGCGACGAGAAGAAGAATCTCCAACTGCACGTCGAAGCAGGCGTTCCCCTCACGATCATGAGTCGGGAGAA
>DATEND010000335.1:0-3196 GCA_035275245.1 Candidatus Eiseniibacteriota bacterium | reverse complement strand
GAGGCGCTCGAGATCGCGGGCGCCGGCACGGCCGGCATTCATCTCTCGTTCGATCTCGACGTGGTCGACCCGGAGGACGCCCCAGGTACCGGGACGCCGGTCCAGGGCGGAATCACGTATCGCGAGGCGCACCTCGCGATGGAAATGCTGGGGGAACGGGCCGACATCGTGTGCGTCGACCTCGTGGAAGTGAATCCCGTGCTCGACCACGGCAACGCGACGGGACTCCTCGCGGTCGAGCTGGCCCAGAGCCTCTTCGGGAAGCGAATCCTCTAGGACGCCTGCTTTACTTCGCTAGCATCGTGAGCTGCCACAGATCGCGCCGGCTCGCGCGCAGGAACGGCAGCAGGGCGATCTTGCCGGTGGGCCCCACCGAACGTTCCAGGAACCTCATCTCCTCGAAGTTGGCACGGACGCTCGAATCGATCGGGACCTCGACGCCGGCGGCCCGCGCGATCAGAACGCCCTTCGCGCGAACCGAGAGCTCGAGATAGATCTGCAGGAAGCAAAGCATGTCCCCGACGACCGGCCCCGGGAATCGGCTCTTCAGGGACTCCAGATATTCGCCCACGTGCGTCTCCTGAATCTCGCCGCTTCCGATCATTTCCAGTAGCTCGACGTCGCTGTCGAGCCCCGCCCCGAGCCACGCCCGCGTGGCGCGCTCACTCCGATCGAACACCGCGATGACGAGGAGCGGCATGACCAGGACGAGGATCGCGGACGAGATCATCGGATCGAGCAGGAAGTGGTTGAAGAGCGAGTGGATCACGACCGCGATCGCGAGCCCCGGCCAGGCGGCGCGGAAGACGCCCGCCACGTGCCGGTCGCTCAGGTCTTTCGTGACGATTCCAACGATGGCGGTGGTGGAGCCGTGCATGATCGCGGTGCCGAGCCCGCGGACGATCCAGACGGGAAGGCTCGACCCGCCGAGCGTCTGTGCGTAGTAAAGGTTCTCCACGAGCGCGAACCCGGCGCCGGCCGCGAAGCCATGGATACCGGCATCCACCATGAACCCGACCCGGGCGGCGCGAATGAGCGCGATGACGATCGACGCCTTGAGGCACTCCTCGATCGCTGGCGCCACGTACCGCTTCACCAACGCCGGATCGAGGCCGTAGTCGAGGAGGGCGCGGTTCAGGCCGAAGGCGAAGAGCGCCGCGGCGCCTCCGCAGGCGATCGTCAGGAGAACGGCCCGGCGCGTGACCAGCTTGTAGCTGTCCAGGAGCAGGAGTGCTACCAGGAAGAGAAGGACCGGAAGGAGTCCGACGGCGAGGGCGACGGGCGTCATCAGAGGATCTTGAGCGACACCATCCACTCGTCGTCCGCGCCGCCCTTACGCTCGAACGACCGGGCGTACCCCGCCGAGAGGGTCAGCGGCTGTTGGGTCAAGAGCTGAAGCCGAACGTCCACCTGCGCGCCCGCGTTGCCCAGCGTCCGGCGCTCGGACCCCGCATCGAGGTTGGTGACGAGGCCCGACGAGAAGAACGAGAGCCGCGCCCACGTGGCGTAGAAGGCGAGGGTGCCGGCCCGCCGGAAACGAAGCGCCGGAAGGTTCCACTCCGCCAGCGTCTTCACGTAGTTGGTTCCCGCGATCTCGTTCAATTCCCGGCCGGGGAAGGACTCCGCCTCGCGATAGCGCTTCGGATCCTGGTAGTCGACCCAGTTGTTGCCGAACCCCCCGAAGAAGAAGTTCGCGAACGGCTCCTCGCGATCCCCCGGGGACCACCCCGCGGCGTTCCGGAGCCAGAAGGACGAGTTTCGGATCGGAAGCGGCAGGCCGACGTCGAACGTGCCCTGCGCGAACGGAAAACCGCGCCAGGCGGCATCGCCGCCTCGGACGAAGCGAACGCCGTTCGTCGCGCCTTCCAGGCTCCAGCGAACTCCCTTCTCGTGATCCGCGGCGCCGATCGAGGCGCGCAGATTCTTGTACGTCAGACGCACGTCCCCGGAGAGGAGCTTGTCGAAGCCGGGCGACGTGGCGACGTTCTGGTAGTCGGGGAGTCGCTCGAGACCGCCGTACCCGCTCAGGCCCAAGTTCAGCGTGAGCGACTTCGGGAGGTCGTAGAGGAGCGCCTGCTCGTACCCGATGTTCGCCCCGTACCCTTTCCGGCTTACCTTCGTGGGACCGGCGAGGTCGTAGAACGAGGCCGGATTCCACCGCGCGCCCAAGTTCCAATTCCCGTGCCGATAGGCGCCGGTCAAGTGCCAGCGCTCGTCGTCGGGTAGGCTGGCCGCCGGCGTGACGGTGGAGGAGAGCTCGATCTGGTGGAGTCCCGCCGGGTCCGATACGTTGAAGCGAAGGCCGACGGCGGTGTGTTCCTTGTAACCCTCGACGATCGGATAGACGGTCGTGAGCGCCATGCTTCGAAACCCGTGGTACGTGCCCGGCGTAGCCCGGAGCGAATCGAGATTCACGCTCGCGGGCGACGGCGCGATCCAGGTCGTGACCTCCGGGCGCGTCTCGGTCAGCCGCTGCCCGAGGAAGGTGATCGCGCTCACGTCCGTGAGGGGGCGCGCGGCGAGCGCGACGGGCACGAACCCCTCGCCCGAATAGCGAAAGGCGATCAGCGAGTCGCCCCCGAGCGGCACGGGGCGGAAGAACCCAGTCTCCGCGTTCGTCACCACGCTCATCGAGTCGCCGTCGAAATCGTACCGGAAGATGTTCGAGGCGCCCGTGTAGTAGGACGAGCCGTAGAGCGAGCCGCCGTCCGGAGCGAACACGAACGACGTCGGTATCGAGGAGCCGAAGTCGTGCAGCAAGACCGACGTCGTATCGCCCTGCTCCAGGGCGGCCGTCCGCCAGAGGCGTAGCGTCTGCCGGCCGCTCACCTCGGCGACCGACGCCACGAGGTGCTCTCCGTTGGGCGAGATGTCGACGTCGTAGAGATCCTGGCCGAACGGCCACGAGGCGATCCGCCGGAACCCCTCGTAGGGCGGCTCGCCCTTGATCAGGGTGGAGATGCCGTTCGAATGCCGGACGCCCCAGAGCGTGCGGTCCTTCGCGTTGAAGGCCAGGTCCCCGATGCGGGCGTCCTTGACCAGGGACCGGCTCTTCCCCGTGCCCAAGTCGAGCGCTCGAAGATCCCGCCAGTCGTCGTTGTCGGTCGTGTAGAAGAGCGTCTTCCCCGCCGCGTCATGCGCGAGGGAGGTCACGAAGTAGATCGCGGGGCCCTTCACCTCGGCCAGGCGGCGGGAC
>DATEND010000334.1:0-9664 GCA_035275245.1 Candidatus Eiseniibacteriota bacterium | reverse complement strand
TCCGAAAAGAGCCGACGGTTTGGGAGGCGATCTCGGAAGCGGGCGGCCCGTCCGACGACGCGAACCTGGCGGCGGTCGAACTCATTCCCGACGATGCCACGGGCGCTCGAAAGAAGACCGTCGTCGATGTCGGCGCGGCGGTCCGAAGCGGCGCGCTCGAAACGCTGCCGCGTGTGAAGCCAGGAGACACGGTTCAGGTCCCGCGCTCCGGGATCGGTTCGGCCACCGGGGAAGGCGGCGTCGTGTACGTGATGGGCGCCGTCGCGACACAAGGGGCCCACGGGCTCGCGACGCCGAACGATCTCCTGAGCACGGTGATCCGGTGCTCGCCGACGGCGGACGCGGATCTCGCCAAGGTCGAGATCGTTCGTCGCGAGGGCGGCCGCGTCACGCAAATGAAGGTCAACGTTCGGGACTACCTCTCGGAAGCGCAACCGAACGGCAACCCGGTGCTCCGTTCCGGGGACACGATCTACATCCCGCGAGAAGGCCGCGGATTCGGACTCTTCACGATCATTGGGTACGTATCGCCGGTCATTGCCCTCGCGACATCGATCGCGCTCCTCGCCAGATAGCCGAGGAAAGCGACATCCGAATTATGGAATCAGAATCCCAACAGATTGACGTACGCGAAATCCTCTTCCGAGTCGGCCGCTACCGCTGGCTCTTGGTGCTGCCCCCCGTCGCGGCCCTTTGCATCGCGAGCATCTATTTCAAGCTGTCGCCCGTCGTCTACGAGTCCCACGTCACGGTCTCGCTCGCCGACCAGGCGAACATGGGCTCGGCCATTCAGTCGATGGTGAACACGGATCGGGAGCGCGCCACGGCACGGGAGCGCATGACGCTCGTGGACAGCAAGGTGCGAAGCCGCGCCTTTCTGGACGCCGTGGCCGAGCGGCTCGGACTCCTGACCAGCCCCGACATCGTCGCGGCGGCGAATCAGTCCGCGCGCCGGTACCCCGACGTTCAGGCCGCGGAGTTCGCCAGCCGGCTCGCCAATACCCGAATCGTGAGGCAGATTCGGATCATTCCGCTGGAGGGCACGTTCGTTCGCATCACCGCGATGGACAACGCCGCGGACAAGGCGCAGCGCCTCGCGAGCACGATCACGGACCTCCTCATCGAGGAGAGCCGCCGGACCAGTCTCGAGCGGGTCCAGGCGCGCGGCGAATTCAGCCAGGATCAGCTCATCGTCCAGCGGGAACGAGTTCGCGAAAACGAGAACGCCTACCAGAGCTTCCAGGAATCGCTCCTGCGTCGCGCCTTGACCAGCACGCCGGTCACGGAGGGCAACGTCGACGAAGCACGGGGGATCGTGCGCGCGACCAATCAGGAGATCGAGCAGACGCGGGACCGGGTGGAGCTGACGCGGCAGCAGTGGGACCTCTACGCGCCCGGCCAAACGCCGCCGACCCTGACGAGCCGAAACGCCGAGACGGTTCAAAGACGGCTCGCAAATCTCGAGACGAGTCTGGCGGTGGCCAGCGTGGGGGGCGAGCGCAGCGCGCGCGAGGTTCCGAAGCTGCAAAGCGACATCGCCGCCACCCGGCAGCTGCTTCTCCTCGAATACGAGACCTTGGCCGCCACCGCTCCGGGCGTTCCGGACGCCGCGCGCAGCTCGGTGGCCGGGCTCGCCACCGACCGGGCGATTCTCCGATCCTTGATCAGCAAGCGCGAGAGCATGACGAGCTACATCGGCCAGTTCGGACGCACCGTGGAGAACTCGCCGCGGGAGCAGATGGAGCTGGCCCGGCTTCGGAGCGCGCTCGATACGAGCCGCGACCTCCTGGTCGCGCTCGAGAAGGAAGCGCAGTCGTCCCGGCTCTCGGAGGCGTTCGCGTCCAGTGCGATGGGCCCGCGGCTCACCGTGATCGATCCGCCGCAGCTCCCGCTCCGCCCGGCGACGCCCGATCCGCTTCGCATCTTCGGCGGCGCCCTGCTCCTGGGGCCGCTCCTTTCCGTCGGTCTCGTCATCGCCGGGGAGAAATTCTCCCTCGTGATCCGGACCGTGGAACAGGCGGAGCAGGAGATGGGCGCGCGAATCCTCGGCACGGTTCCCAAGATCGAAGGATGGACCCAGCGGGAGGGATACATCGCCAGACACTGGGCGTTCCTTTCGATCGTCTTGGTTCTCGTGATCACGGGAGTCTTCCACAGCCTGAACGCAACGATCCTCTCGGACAAGCCACACAGCACTCAGGCGTCGCCTTCCCGACGCTGATATGGCGCCTCCTCCACCGAAGCAGACTCCGACTCTCTTCGACGCGTTCGACGTCGACACGCCGGTCGTGACGGAAGTCCGCCGCCTCCTTCAGAACCTCGCCCGGCAATCGCGGAACGGGGAGCGGAAGGTGTTTCTCATCACCAGCGCCGGGCGTGGGGAAGGGAAGACGACGATCTCGGGCCTTCTGGCGCTGGTTTCGGCCCAGGTCTTTCGGAAGCGCACGTTGCTGATCGACACCGATCTCCGGCGCCCGGCGGTTCATTCGCTCCTCGGAGTCGCACAGAGCCCCGGTCTGGTGGATCTCTTCCGCGGGAAGATTTCGATCGAAACGGCCCTCCGCCCGACGCCCGTGCCGACGTTCTGGGTGATCTCGAGCGGCAAGGTGGCCGGATCCGCCGGCTCGGCGTACAACGACGACGCCTTCGCCTCGATCCTCACCACGCTTCGGCCCCGGTACGACATCATCTTCGTCGACTCCGCGCCCGTCGTTCCCGTCATCGAGCCGCTTCTCATGGCCGAGCACGTGGATGCGATGCTCCTGGTGTCGCGCGCCGGTAAAACGCCGGTGACCATGATCCGCCGCATGAAGCAACTCGTGGCTCCCTACAGCGACAAGGTGGTCGGAGGGATCCTCAACAACGCGTCCGACGGGCTGCCCTACTACTACGATTACAGCTACTACGGCTACCAGAAGAACCGATCGCGCAACCGCGTGCGTCGGGAAGTCGACCCAACGACGGAGAACACGGAAACGCCGGTGACCCCGGCCGCCGATCCGAAGCGACCACCAGGAGAATCTTGATGCCCCGGAAGAGCACGAGCAGTCGAGGTCCCGATCGGTTTGTACGAAGGATGAAGAACGGCACCGCCCGCGTCGGCATCATCGGACTCGGGTACGTGGGCCTTCCTCTGGCCGTTGAGTTCGCCAAGGCCGGAATTCGCGTGACCGGATTCGAGATCGACGAGAAGCGCGTGAAAATCCTCAATTCGGGACGCTCGTACATTCAGGACGTGCCGACGCGCGAGCTGCGCGGGCTCGTCCGCGACGGCTACCTGCGCGCAACGACCGATTTCGCCGAGCTCAAGAAGATGGACGCGATCGACATCTGCGTCCCGACGCCGCTTCGGAAGACGAAGGACCCGGACGTTTCGTTCATCGTGGCGGCGCTGAAGGAAATCGCGCCTCGCCTCCGCCGTGGCCAGCTCGTGGTGCTGGAGAGCACGACCTATCCGGGAACCACGCACGAGCTCCTTCGCCCGCAGCTCGAGGAGAAGGGCTTTCGGGCGGGACGCGACTTCTACCTGGCGTTCTCCCCGGAGCGGATCGATCCGGGCAACCCGGTCTATCAAACCCGGAACATTCCCAAAGTAGTCGGCGGGTGCACGCCGAACTGCACGAGGGCGGCCGCGGCGCTCTATGCCAAGGTCGTGAATCGGGTCGTTCCGGTATCGAGCACGCAGGTGGCCGAGATGGTGAAGCTGCTCGAGAATACGTTCCGCAGCGTGAACATCGGCCTCGTCAACGAAGTCGCGCTCATGTCGGACAAGATGAAGATCGACGTCTGGGAAGTGATCGACGCGGCGGCCACGAAGCCGTTCGGGTTCATGCCGTTCTATCCCGGACCGGGTCTGGGCGGCCACTGCATCCCCGTGGATCCGTTCTACCTCTCCTGGAAGGCGCGCCAGTCGGGCTTCGAGGCGCGCTTCATCGAGCTGGCCGGGCAGATCAACGGGAGCATGCCGTATCACGTCGGGAGTCGCGTTGCCGAGGCGCTCAATTCACGGAATCGGTCCGTTCGCGGCGCGAAGGTCCTGATCCTGGGCGTCGCGTATAAGGCGGATATCGACGACGTGCGTGAATCGCCTTCGCTCGACCTCATCGAGATCCTCGAGAAGCAGGGCGCGCACGTGTCCTACGTGGATCCCTACGTCCCCGCGATCCACCACGGAGGGAAGCGGCTTCAGGCCAAGCGCCTGACGCCCGCGGTGCTCCGTGGGGCGGACTGCGTGGTGATCGCAACGGCGCACAAGGTGTTCGACTATCCGATGATCTCCCGCCATGCGCGGACGATCGTGGATTCGCGAAACGCCATGAAGGGCCGCCGCACGCGCGGCATCTGGCGGCTCTGACCAGATGGAGCGCTACGTCGTCACGGGAGGAGCGGGCTTCATCGGATCCCACATCGCGGAGCGCCTTCTTCGAGAGGGAAACGAAGTGTGCGTTCTGGACGACCTCTCTACCGGGAGGTCCGAGAACTTGGACGCGCTCCGCGCCCTCGAGCTTCCCGGCCGCCTCGACTGGATGGCGGGGGACATCCGCTCGAAGGAGGACTGCCTTCGGGCCTGCAAGGGCGCGTCCGTGGTGTTCCACCAGGCCGCGCTGGCGTCCGTGCAGCGCTCGATCGAGTCTCCCTCCGAAACCACGGACGTGAACGTGGTCGGCACCGTCACCGTTTTTGCTGCCGCGAAGGCCCAAGGCGTTCGGCGCGTGGTCTCCGCGAGCTCGTCGTCGGTGTATGGCAATTCGCCCACGCTCCCGAAGCACGAGGGAATGCCGACGGCGCCGCTCTCTCCCTACGCGGCGAGCAAGCTGGCGCTGGAGCAGTTCGCGCGCGTCTGGTCCGAATCGCTCGGGCTCGAGACCGTGAGCCTCCGATACTTCAACGTCTTCGGACCGCGCCAGGATCCGAATTCACAGTACTCGGCGGTGATCCCGCTCTTTCTCTCGGCGCTCCTCGCCGGGAAGCGGCCGACCATATACGGTACCGGGGAACAGAGCCGAGACTTCACGTACATCGACAACGTCGTCGACGCCAATCTCAAGGCCGCGCGGTGCCCCAATCCGAAGGGCGCCGCCGTGAACATCGCCTGCGGGGACCGTTTCTCGCTCCTCACGCTGCTCGAGACGCTCGGCGGGATCCTTGGTGTGAAGCCGAATCCCGAATTCCAGCCGTCCCGAGTCGGCGACGTCCTTCATTCGCAAGCTTCCATCGAGGAGGCGAAGCGAATCCTGGGCTTCAGCCCCGCCGTCGAGTTCGAGGACGGGCTTCGGAAGACGGTGGAATACTTCCGCCGTGCTGCCTGAGCCAAGCGCCGCCCCCACCGGCCGCCCCTCCACGCTCGTCCAGGCGGAGCCCATGTCGCCCGAAGGCTGGGACGCCTACGTGCTTGGCCGCCCCGAGGCCACCTTCTTCCATCGAATCGGTTGGCTCGACGCGGTCTCGCGCGTCTGTCGCTACCGCCCGCTGCCGCTCGTCGCGCGGCGCGAGGGAGCCATCGTCGGGGTTCTGCCGCTCGCGATCGTCCCCGGACTACCGTGGGGCCGGTCCCTCGTAAGCAGCCCGCAAGCCGTCTATGGCGGCCCGGTCGCGGACGACGCCGAGGCCCTCGCGGCGCTCTTGGCTCACGCGCGTGCCCTCGCCGAGCGCATCGGGGCCGGGTACGTCGAGTATCGAAATCTGCAGCCGTTGCCGGACTTCGCCGCGAAGGACCTCTACGTCACGTTTCGCCGCGCGATCGCACCCACGGAAGCGGAGAACATGGCGGCGATCCCACGGAATCAAAGGCGGAGCATTCGCATCGGCCAGAAAAGCGATCTCCGGTCCGAGATCGGCAGGAAGGAGCACCTCGACGACTTCTTCGCCGTCTACTCCACGAGCGTGCGCAATCTCGGAACGCCGGTCTTTCCGCGCACCCTGTTCGAATCGCTCCTCAATGAGTTTCCCGCGGAGTCCCGTATCCTCCTCGTTCGCCGCGAGGGGCGCACGGTCGCGGCGGTGCTGACGTTCTACTTCCGCGAGGAGGTCCTGCCCTACTATGGCGGATCGCTCCGCGAGGCGTACCGGTACGGCGTGAACGACTTCATGTACTGGAGCCTTCTCCTGGACGGAATGCAGCGCGGTTTTCGCCTGTTCGACTTCGGTCGGAGCAAGCGGGGGAGCGGGTCGTTCGAGTTCAAACGCCACTGGGGGTTCGAGCCGACGGCACTCCACTACCAGTACGATCTCGTGGGCCGGCGGACGATTCCGGATCTAAGCCCGAAGAACCCGCGCTTCTCGCTGGCGATCGACGCCTGGAAGCGGATGCCGCTTTGGCTCTCGCGCCGGCTCGGCCCGGCGCTGGTCCGGTATTTCCCATGAGAATCCTCTATCTCTGCCACAAGACCCCGTACCCGCCCGACAAGGGCGAGAAGATCCGCGCCTATCATCAGATCGTTCACCTGGCGCGCCGGCACGAGGTTCACCTCGTCACGTTCGGGGAGCATCCGTCCGACCCGGCGCACGCGGAGGCCCTCCGCCGAATCTGCGCGACGGTCGAGGTGGTCGACCGGCCGCGCGCGGCGGTCCCGCGCGCCGCGCTCTGGGCGCTCCTGTCCGGTCGCTCGCTGAGCGTCGCGGCGTACGAGTCGGCCGCCTTTCGGACCGCGGTCAAGGCGCGCTGCCTGGAGTCTCGGCCCGATGTCGTACTCGTCTACACGGCGGTGATGGCCCCGCACGCTGAGTCGATCGAGGCGCCGCGCCTCCTCGACTTTGTCGACGTGGACTCGGAGAAGTGGCGCCTCTACGGAACGTGGATGCGACCGCCCATGTCCGTCGTCTACGCCATCGAAGGGAAGCGGCTCGCGGCGTTCGAGGAGCGGGTCGCGGCCACGTTCGAGGGCTCCGTGCTGATCTCCGACACCGAGGCGCGCCTGCTCGAGGCGCGCGTTCCCGGGCTCCGCGTCAGCGTGATTTCGAACGGGGTCGACCTCGACTATTACCGGCCGATGGACCGGCTGGACGGCCACGGTAGCTCGCCGACGCCCCGCGCCGTTTTCGTCGGCATGATGGACTACTTCCCGAACTGCGACGCCGCCGCCTACTTCGCGCGCGAGATCCTGCCGCGCATTCGCGCCGAGCAATCGGACTTCGAGTTCCACGTGGTCGGCCGTAAACCGACGGCCGCGGTTCGCGCGCTCGGCCGCCTGCCGGGAGTCACGGTCACAGGCGCCGTGCCGGACGTTCGCCCTTATCTCGCGCAGGCCATGATCGCCGTCGCGCCGTTTCGGATCGCGCGCGGCATTCAGAACAAGATCCTCGAGGCGATGGCGTCCGGGCTTCCCGTTGTCGGCACCCGCCTGGCGTTCCAGGGCATTCACGCTGGAGAGCACGACGGCGTGCGCGCGGGCGACGACCCCGAGTCCTTCGCAAGGTTCGTCTTGGATCTGATCCGCGATCCGTCCCTCCGCGCCACGTGCGGCACGGCCGCTCGCGCTTACGTGGAACGCCACCACCGCTGGGAAAGCGTCGGCGAAACGTTGGAGGCGGCCCTTATGAGCGTGGCCGGCGCCGTGAAGGGCGCGGAAGTGGTTCCAACAAGGGGAGTGTCGTGGTGAACCGGCGGGCGATGGATCGGCGGATGGGCCGACAGGCGGAGTCGCCGGTTCTTCGCGTCGCCCACGTGATCCACAGGCTCGCGGTGGGGGGCACCGAGTACAACGTCGTCAAGCTCGTGAACCACCTGGACCGGAAGCGCTTCGCTCCGTTCCTCTGCTCGCTCGGCACCGCCGATGACGATGCCCGCCCGCTCCTCGAAAGCGACGTGCCGCTCTGGGAGTTCCACCGCCATCCGGGAAAAGACTTCCGGCTGGTTCGCATGCTCGCGGACCACCTTCGCGCCGAACGAATCGACGTTCTTCACTCCCACAACTGGTCCACGTTCTTCTACTCGGTCCTTGCGGCCCGGTTCGCCGGAACGCGGGTCATCATCCATGGCGAGCACGGCCTGGAGGTCGACAACCTCAAGGAGGGGTGGAGGCGCTTTTACATGCGAAAGGCGCTCGCCAGCATGTCGGACCACTTCACCGGGGTCAGCCGGGAGATCTGCGCCCGGATCAGATCCTGGGGCGTTCCGCCGGAACGAATCACGTTTCTTCCGAACGGCGTCGATCTCTCGCGCTTCGGCCAGCCCAGCGATCCGGTGGCGCTTCGCTCGACGCTCGGGATCATGCCCGGCGAGCCGGTGCTCATGAGCATCGGGGTGTTTCGCCCAATCAAGGACTTCACGACGCTCGCCCGCGCCTTTGGAATCCTCCACAGGCGGTACCCGTCCGCATGGCTTTTGCTCGTGGGCTCGGACCCGAACGCGCGGTTCCCCCAGATGATGGAGGAGGAAGGCGCCGTGCTGGGGCCCGCCGCGCTTCGCGTCCGCCACCTCGGACTTCGCCTGGACACGCCCGAGCTTCTCGCGATGGCGGACGTCTACGTGAACTCCTCCCTCTACGAGGGCATGTCGAACACGCTCCTCGAGGCGATGGCGTCGCGCCTGCCCGTCGTGGCCACGGCGGTCGGCGGGACGCCGGACCTGGTTCGGGAGGGAGAGAATGGCCTCCTCGTCCCGCCGCGCGACCCCGAAGCGATCGCCGCGCGCGTCACGGGCCTGTTCGAGGACGAGGAGAAGGCTCGCGCGCTTGGGGCCAATGGCCGCGCTCGTATCGAGCAACGGCATTCGTTCGCTCGGATGGTCTCGCTGAACGCGGGTCTCTATGAGTCCATCAACGACCGTAAGCGAATCCCCATGCGAGCGAAGAGCCGCGTCCGTGTGGCCGCGGCTCGCGCGAGCGCGACGCTCGGCATCACCTCGCTCGCGGAGCGCGCCGTCAAGGGCTCGCTCGTCGTCCTCGCGTATCATAGAATCCTTCCGCACGCGGAGCGGCTCGTGGCCACCTCGCGGCCGATGATCCTCTCCGCCGAGGTCTTCGAAGGCCAGATGGCCGAGCTGGCGCGCAAGTACGCCGTGCTCTCGCTGGACGAGGTCCTCGACCACTATCGATCGCGGCGGCCCTTCCCGCGCCGCGCGGTTCACGTCACGTTCGACGACGGGTACGCGGACAATTTCAACCACGCCCTCCCGATTCTCTCGCGCCACTCGGTGCCGGCGACGTTCTTCCTCACGACGGGCCCGATCGATTCCGGAACGTTGCTCTGGTGGGACGAGCTTGGGGCGTCCCTCGTTGCGCTGACCGGGCGGAATCCAACCGGCACGGAGCCGCTCCTTCGCGTCAGCCCGCCGCGGCTCGCGCCGATTCTAGGCCGAATCTTCGCGAACCCGGGGCGGCCCATCGGTCTCATCGATTACTGCACGCGGGTCATGAACGAGGTCCCCGACACCGTACGGAAAGAGACCCTGGCGGCCCTGGCGACTCTGGCCGCCCCCTATCGGAACGGCCCGCCCGCCCGCCTCATGCTCACGTGGGAGGAGGCCCGGGCGATGCAACGCGAGGGAATGAAGCTGGGCGCCCACACCGTGAACCACACGTACCTGGACGAGCTCGACGACGCCACCGGCAACTTCGAGGTGGGGGAATGCATCGATCGAATCGAGCAGGAAACCGGCGTTCGACCGCGCGCCTTCAGCTTCCCCGCGGGTAGAACCACCGACCGATCGCGTGCCTGGCTCGAG
>DATEND010000333.1:0-3460 GCA_035275245.1 Candidatus Eiseniibacteriota bacterium | reverse complement strand
CTTCGACCAGGCGGGCCGCGAGGCGGAGAATCTTGGGCGTCGTGTTCAAGTAGCGGAAGGCCCCGGTGTCCGAGGCGATGCCCGCGTAGAGGCTCGCGGCGATCTCCGGCGTGATCGGGAGACCCACCGCCTCGAGCAGATCGTGGATCAATTCGGCCGTGGCGCTCGCCTCGACGTCCACGAGACGTGGATCCCCGAATCCCTCGTTGCCGGCATGGTGGTCGACGCACGCGACCGCCGCGTCGCGCGCGACGAGGCGCTCGGCGGAGGGCCCGACCCGCTCGAGCGACGAGCAGTCGAGCACGAAGACGGCGCCGAATTTCTCGGGCACCTCCGTCGCGACGCGGATCGTCTCCCACCCGGGCAGGAATCGAAGGGATTCGGGCACGGGCGATTCGTTCGCGGTCGTGATGCGCTTGCCGCGGGCTTTGAGCGCCGCTTGAAGCGCCAGCGAGGAGCCCAAGGCGTCACCGTCCGGATCCTGGTGCGACAGGATCAGGAATTCGTCGTGGCGGTTCAGGAACTCGCGGAATCGATCGTAGGTCTTGGAATCACTCATCCTTGCCCTCGTCGGGCGGGTTTTTGATCTCGCGAAGCAGCTCCTCGATGCGGGCGCCCGCCTCGAGCGTGTGGTCGAATTCGAAGCGAAGGGACGGGACCACGCGGAGCTTCAGCCGCGGCGCCAAGAGCGTCCGGAAGTACGGCGTCGCGTGCTCCAACGCCGCGCGAACGCCCGCCTCCTCGGCGGGCGTCAGACGCGCGCTGACCCAGACGCGCGCCGCGGTCAGGTCGCGCGTCACGCGCGCCGCGGTCACGTTGAGCGCTCGAAGGCGCGGATCCTCGACCTCGCGCGACAGAATCTCGGCCAGCTCGACCACGATTCGGTCGGCGACGCGTCGGACCCGCGGACTTTCGGGACGGGGCGGCATGGGATTCCGATCAGTCGAATTGGATGACGTAGTCGAGAACCGCGAGACGGTCCTCGCGCTCCACGACCGAGAGGATCTCGTGCAGCACGTGATCCAGGAGGCCCTGCTCCTCGCCGATCACGGCCACGCCCAGGGTGGCGCGCTGCCACAAGTCCTGGTTCTCTACTTCGGCGATGGATGCGTTGAACCGGGATCGGACGCGCTCCTTGACCCGGTTCACCACGGAGCGTTTCGCCTTGAGGGAATCGGCGGCGGGCAGATGAAGCTCCAACCGCAGGGTTCCGACCACCATGTCATGCCAGCTTGCGGGCGACTTCCTCGAGAACGAATGCCTCGATGATGTCCTTCTCGCGGATGTCGTCGCGCTCTTCGAGGCCGATGCCGCACTCGTATCCGGCCGCCACTTCGCGGACGTCGTCCTTGAAGCGCTTGAGGGAGCTCAGTTTCCCTTCCCATATCTGGGCGCCCTCGCGGAGCAGCCGCACGCGGCCGTTTCGCGTCAGCGTCCCCGAGAGGACCATGCAGCCCGCGATCGTGCCCGACTTCGTCGTGCGGAAGATCTTCCGGACTTCGGCCTGGCCGGCGACCGACTCGCGAATCTCGGGCCGCAAGAGCCCCGACATGGCGTCCTTCACGTTCTCGACGGCCTCGTAGATGATGTCGTAGAGGCGGACGTCGACCTTTTCCTTCTGCGCCAGCTCGGCCGCCTTCGGATCGGGCTTCACGTGGAAGCCGATCACGACCGCGTTCGACGCCGCCGCGAGGAGGATGTCCGACTCCGTGATCTGGCCCACGCCGCGGTGGATCACGCGGAGCTTCACCTCTTCGGTGGAGAGCTTGGTCAGCGAGTCCTGGAGCGCCTCGACCGAGCCGTCGACGTCGCCCTTCAGGACGACGAGGAGGTCGCTCACGCGGCCTGCCTTAATCTGGCTGTAGAGGTCCGTCAGCGTCACGTGCTTGTGGAGGCGGAATTCCTGCTCGCGGAGGAGCTGCGCCCGCTTGCCGGCCAGCTCGCGCGCCTCCCGCTCGTCGTCCATCGCGGCGAACGTGTCGCCGGCCTGCGGCGCCGCGTTCCAGCCCAAGACCTCGGCCGGCGTGGAGGGCCCTGCGCTCTGGATCCGCTGCCCGCGCTCGTTCAAGAGCGCCCGCACCTTGCCGCTGGTCGTGCCGGCCACGAAGACGTCGCCGACCCGCAGCGTTCCCTTCTGCACCAGGATGCTCGCCACGATGCCGCGCCCCTGCTCCACCCGCGACTCGATCACGACGCCGCGCGCGTGCTTCGAGGGATCGGCCTTGAGCTCGAGCACCTCCGCCTGGAGGAGAATCATCTCCAAGAGCTTCTCGATGTTGGTGCCCTTCTTGGCCGAGATCGGCACGGCGATCGTCTTGCCGCCCCATTCCTCGACGAGCAGGTTGTGGGACGCCAGATCTTGACGAACCATCTCCACGTTCGCACCGGGCAGGTCGGTCTTGTTGATCGCGATGATCATCGGCACGCCCGCCGCGCGCGCGTGGTCGATCGCTTCGATGGTTTGGGGCATGACGCGATCGTCGGCGGCCACGACGAGGACGACGATGTCGGTGACCTGGGCTCCGCGCGCACGCATGGCCGTGAACGCCTCGTGGCCGGGCGTGTCGAGGAACGTGATCATCTGCCCGTTCGGCAGCGCCACCTCGTAGGCACCGATGTGCTGCGTGATCCCGCCGGCCTCGCCGGCGATGACGTTCGTCTTTCGGATGTAGTCGAGGAGCGACGTCTTGCCGTGGTCCACGTGGCCCATGATCGTCACGACCGGCGGCCGCGCGATCAGATCCTCGGCCTCGACGACCTCGGTCTCCTCCTCCTCCCCGAGCTCGCTCAGGAAGTCGACGGTGAAGCCGAACTCGTCCGCCACCGCCATGATCGAGTCCTTGTCGAGGCGGCGGTTGATGTTCGCCATGATTCCGAGGCGAAGGCACGCGGCGATCACTTCCTGCGGCTTCGCCTCGAGCTGCGCCGCCAGCTCGGCGACCGAGACGAACTCGCTGACGCGAACGACGCGCGGCGCTTCCTCGACCCCCACGGCGGCGTCCTCGTCGCGATCGCGGCGATGATGCCGGCGCTTCGCGCCCTCCATCTCGGCGAGCGTGCGCCGCACGGAGGCGCGGACGAGCTTCTCGTCGACGGCGCGCTTCTTCTTCTTCACGCCCTTCGCCACCTTCGCGGCGGCGGCCCCGACGGGCGCGGCGCGGCGCTGGGTCTCGGCGGCGGCCTTGGCCGCCTGCACCGCCCGTTCCTTGCGTCGCGCCTCCTCCTCCTTGACCGCGTCCTTCTCGCGGGCGATCTTGAGCCGCACCTGGGCGACGACGTCCTCGCCGATCGAGCTCATGTGACTCTTCACCTCGACCGACATGGACTTGAGGATCGAGACGAGCGCTTCGCTCGACATCCCCATGTCCTTGGCCGCTTCGTACACCCGCCGCTTCTGGCCTGGCATCGCTCCTCGTTTCTCGCCCGATTAGGCTTCGGGCGCGGTCTCCTGTGACTTTCT
>DATEND010000332.1:0-2250 GCA_035275245.1 Candidatus Eiseniibacteriota bacterium | reverse complement strand
GCCTGAAGGGCGTTCACCTCGCGATGAAGTCGGGGATGCTCGCCGCGGAGACCGCGTTCGAGGCGCTCCTCGCGGGCCGCTTCGACGCGGAGACGCTCGCGGGCTACGATCGGCGCGTCGCCGAATCGTGGGCGCGAAAGGAACTCTACGGCGTTCGGAATTTCCACCAAGCGTTCGAGCGCGGGCTCTTCGTGGCGATGGCCGACGCGGGTCTTCAGATTTTCACTGGCGGTCTTGGATTCGGGAACCGTCCGACCTGGAAGCCGGGACACGCGCGCATGCAGACGCTTCAGGCGGCGGGCGTCGCGCCCGTTTCCCTCGAGGAGACGCAGCGCCGGTACGACAACGATCGGACGTTCACGAAGGTGAACGACGTCTTTCACTCGGGGACGAAGCACGACGAGGATCAGCCGGCCCACCTCCTGGTCGCGGACCTGAACGTGTGCGCGACGCGCTGCAAGGAGGAATTCGGGAACCCGTGCCAGCACTTCTGCCCCGCCAACGTCTACGAGATGGTCCCGGACGCCGAGCGGGGCGGTGTGAAGCTGAAGCTGAATCCGTCGAACTGCGTTCACTGCAAGACGTGCGACATCGCCGATCCCTATCAGATCATCACCTGGGTGCCGCCCGAGGGTGGCGGCGGCCCGAACTACACGCGCCTCTAACGCTTCCGTGCCTTCGACTCCGGACGTGGCGCCGCCGCCGCACAGCGGACCTCTCGACGCCCCCGAGCGCGGCGTCATCGCGCGACTCTCGAACGTGACGAAGTCGTACCCGGCGGGGGGCGAGGACGTTCTCGCCCTGAACGACGTCTCGCTCGCGATCGAATCCGGCGAGGTGGTCGCGATCGTCGGCCGGAGCGGCTCGGGCAAGACGACGCTCCTCAACCTTCTCGGCACTCTGGACCGGCCGACGTCGGGGAGCGTCCGAATCCAGGACATCGAGACCCAGGCCTTGGCCGAGGAGGCGCTCCTCTCCCTTCGCCGCGAATCCATCGGATTCGTGTTCCAGTTCTTCCATCTCTTTCCGCACCTCACCGCGCTCGAGAACGCGGCGCTGCCGCTTTGGCTCGCCGGACGCGGGGGAACCGACGCAACGTTGCGGGCGCGTCAGCTTCTCGCGACGGTGGGCTTGGGCGAGAAGGCGGAGCGCCTGGCCGGGCACCTCTCCGGAGGCGAGATGCAGCGCGTCGCCGTGGCTCGCGCGCTCGCGATGTCGCCTTCCCTGCTCCTCGCCGACGAGCCGACGGGGAATCTCGACCAGACCAACGCCGACCAGGTCTTGACGCTTCTCACGAGCCTCGCGCGGGAGCAAGGGGCGGCGCTCGTGATCGCGACCCACAGCGAGGCCGCGGCGGCCGTGGCCGATCGCCGCGTCTTCCTGGTGGACGGCCGCATCGCCCAGGTAGCGTGACGTGAGCGGCCACCGGTCGCTCGTTCGAACGCTCGGGCTCAGGCCGCTCCGCCGGCACTTCGGCCGGGCGCTCCTCACGCTCCTCGGCGTGGCCGCCGGTGTGGCGGTCACGGTCGGCATCGATCTCGCGGCGAAGGCCTCGATCCAATCGTTCTCGGAGTCCGCGCGCGAGGTGGCCGGGCCCGCTCGCCTCCGCGTTCACCATCGCCCGCTCCCGCTCGCCGAATCGGTCCTCCATCGGCTGACGCCGTTTCAGTACCTCGCCGATCTTCATCCGGTGCTCGAGGCGCCGGCGCGGGCCGACTCCGCGAACGGACCGGCCTTCACGATCCTGGGCCTCGACCTGATGGGAGACCCGCGGTTTCGGGAAGGTGCCGAGGCCGCGAACGACGAGGCCGCTCGCCGGGGCGACCCCGACTCGCTCCGCGGTCCGCTCGCGTCCGTGCGGCGGCTCTTCGATCCGCGCGTTCTCTACCTCCCCGCGGCGCTGGCCGCGCGGCTCGCCCCCAACACGGACTCCCTCGACGTGGTCGTCGGAATTCGTTCCTACCGGTTCCGCGTCGACCGTATGGAATGGCGTGGCGCCGGCGGCGCGGGGGTATCGGGAGCCGCGTCGGTCGCGTTCCTCGACATCGCCCCCTTTCAGGAGCGATTCGGACGTCTGGGCGAACTCGATTGGGTCGACATCGAGCCGAAGGCCGGCGTCGATCCCGCGACGCTTCGCGCCGCCGTCGCCTCGGGACTCGGGGGGGACCTCAAGGTCGAAGCGCCCGAGGATCGCGCCCTGGCTCTGGAGCGCATGCTCTCCTCGTATCGCCGAAACCTGCGCGCGCTCTC
>DATEND010000331.1:0-2094 GCA_035275245.1 Candidatus Eiseniibacteriota bacterium | reverse complement strand
AGCCGATCTAGAACATAGGCTGAACCCAGTCGTGCACCAGTTCGCGGCGTGGCTCTGGGCCATGGCCCGCGTGCTGGCGCACCGCGCCTGGGTCCTTCTCGTCGACTTCATCCACGACCTCCCCGGATACTTGCGTCTATACTTTACGCGATTCCGCCTTCTCCCGCGGAGCGTCCGGACGGTGATCTGGCTCACAGGGATCGCGATCTTCGCCGTCTGGGAATTTCAGACCTCGACCGTGCAGGCGCGGCTCCTGTCGGCGTTCGCCTCGACGCTGACCTACACGGTGGAGCTCGGGTCGAGTCCGCGAATCGTGTTTCCAAAGGATGGGCCTTGGGACGAACGACGCGGCTACACCCGAGTCGTGGATTTTTCCCGCCGTCTGGAGCGGCAGGGATACCGAGTCGTCTCGCAAGCTCGGTTCTCCCCACCGCTCGCCTTCGCCGCCCGACGAGGAGTGACCCCTCCTCAGGCCCAGCCCACGAACGTGGGGCTCGTCATCTGCGGCGCGGACGGCGACACGCTCTATGACGCGGCGCGGGGCACGGCGGCCTACCGAAGCTTCAAGCAGATACCCCCTGTCGTCGTGCAATCGCTGCTCTACATCGAGAACAGGGAGCTTGCTCGGGACACGAGCGGGACGCTCAACCCGGCCGTCGACTGGAATCGGTTCTTCAAGGCGATGGCGCTCTATGTCGGGCGGCACGTCGGACTTCCGCTCCCCGCCGAGGGAGGAAGCACGCTGGCGGTCCAGCTCGAGAAGTATCGCCATTCCCCCGGTGGTCGCACGGAATCCGGCCCGGAAAAGCTTCGCCAGATGCTGACGGCGAGCATCCGCGCCTACAAGGGAGGGCCCCACACGGGCGAGGCGCGCCGCCGGATCGTTCTCGAATACGTGAATACGGTGCCCCTCGGAGCGGTACGAGGGTACGGCGAGGTCTTCGGGATCGCCGAGGGGCTCGAGGTGTGGTTCGGCATGAAACCGCGGTGGGTGCGCCAGGCACTCCACGACGCGAAGCGCCCGGCCCGCCGCGCGCGTGCGCTGCAGGCGGTGCTCGCCCTTCTCTGTGCCGTGCGAGCGCCGACCTACTATTTCTCGAAACCGGAAGCCCTCGAGGCCCGAGTCGCGTCCTACACACGGCTTCTCGTGAAGGAGGGAGTGCTCGACGCGGAAACGGCCGAGAAGATCCTGGCCCGCCCCATCCGACTCAAGCCCAAGCGCCCATCCGCGTGGGAGAACACCGTCCAGATCGATCAGGGGACGGGGAGAGTCCGCGAGGAACTGCGCGCGCTTCTTGGGATGCGCGACAACTACGCGCTGGATCGCATGCACGTCACGGTGGAGGCGACGCTCGAGCCCGGCCTTCAGCGTGACGTTTCCACCTACTTTCGGGGGCTCGGCAAACAAGCAACGGTCGAGGCGCGTGGATTGACCGGCGATCGGCTCCTCGGAGATGGAGACCCGGCGGAGGTCGTCTATAGCCTCCTGATCTACGAGCGGACGCCCAATGGAAATCTCGTTCGGGTCGAGGAGGACAATCTTCGGGGGCCGCTCGACTTGAACCGGGGGACCATGCTCGAGTTGGGGAGCACGGCGAAGCTACGCACGCTGGTTCACTACCTCGACATCGTCGCGCGCGAGCGTGAGGCCGTCCTCGGGCGCGACCCCGTGGAGGTCGCGGCGAGAGCAGAGGAGGCGCGCGATCCGATCACCCGATGGGTCGCGGAAGAGATGGTGATCGACGAGGAGGCCCCACTCGATTCGCTCCTCAGTCGGGCCCTTTCCAGAACCTATTCGGCGGACCCGACCGAAGTCTTCTTCACCGGCGGCGGCCTCACCACGTTCCAGAACTTCGATCCGAACGACGACTACGGGACGTTCACCCTGCGGGAGTCGGTCGTGCGGTCGATCAACCTTCCCTTCATCCGGCTCATGCGCGACCTCGTTTCCTATCACGCGGCGCGCCTCCCGTACGACGCGGATCGCGTCCTCTCCAACGAATCGGATGGAAACCGCGACGGTCTCCTGCGTGAAATCGCGCGCGCGGAAGGGGAATCGCCGGACACGTCGTGGCTGCTCCGAACCAATCTCAA
>DATEND010000330.1:0-2216 GCA_035275245.1 Candidatus Eiseniibacteriota bacterium | reverse complement strand
CCAGGAGAGACGCTGCGTAGCTCCGCTTTGGGGCGCGCGCGCCGTATCCCACGATCGCACGAGACGGCCTGAGACATCGTGGATGGCGACGCGCGTGGAGCGTTCCGCGAATTCCAGCTCGACCGAATGGCGGAACGGATTGGGCGAGGCACGAAGCGCCGGAGGCGCCGCGGGAGGCGCATCCACGTCCGTCAGCGTCGAGAAGACATTCACGGACGCGTTCGCGTTGTTCGAGAAGACGACCGGCGCCGCCGAGCTTCCCGAGCGGAGGACGAACCGCGCGCCCGCGTTCTCGGCGACCGGGCAGGAGGCGGCGGTGCCGTTCGGCACGGTGCGGACCAGCACGTAAGCGAGCGCGGTCGGAAGCTGCGGGGCCGCGGTCGTGCCGTTCTTGAAGACCGTGACGTCCCCATAGGGGATCGCGTTCACGAGGCACCCGCCCACCTCGAACGCGACCTGGCCCGTCGTTGGGATGACCCCCGGCGAGATCGTCAGATCGGCGGTTATCCCGAACGTGGACTGGAAGAGCGCGGTGGCGCAGAGGATCTTCCGGTCCGCGATCCCGTTCGGGACGTTACCGCCGAACGTACCGAGCGTGCCAACCAGACCTCCGGCCGCGTTGTAGGTCCGGATCACCCCGCCGCCCACCACGTTCTCGCCGGCCGTGATCATTCGTATCTCCACGGCCTGAATGTTGGTGTTGCCGTTGAAGCCGGCCATGATCTTGTTGATTTCGTTCAGGTGGAAAGCGGCACGGGCCCCGCTCGGCCAGATCATTATCGCCGCGAGAGTTAGCAACAGCGCGGGAGAGGATAGCGCGCGTGAAGCAGTCTTCCTGCCGGGCATGGAGCACCTCCTTGACGTAGACCCTCGTCGAGGGCCATCCGGCGAGGGTTGCCGACAATGGGGAGGTACGTGCCTCGGGCCGAGGCGTGACTAGATGGTTTTGACCGCGGTCACCAGCTTGGCCAGGGAGTCCTTGGCGTCCCCGAAGAGCATCATCGCCTTGTCGTCGTAGAAGAGCTCGTTTTCGATCCCCGCGAAGCCCGGCTTCATGCTCCGCTTGAGGATGACGATGTGCTTCGCCTTGTCCGCGTCGAGGATGGGCATGCCGTAGATCGGGCTCGCCGGGTCGGTCCGCGCGGCGGGGTTCACCACGTCGTTTGCGCCCACGACCAACGCCACGTCGGCCCGCTCGAATTCCGAGTTGATCTGGTCCAGATCGAAAAGCTCCTCGTACGGGACGTTCGCCTCGGCCAGGAGCACGTTCATGTGCCCCGGCATCCGGCCCGCGACTGGATGGATCGCGTATTTCACCGAGACGTTCCGCGCCTTCAGGAGATCCGCAAGCTCCCGGACCGTGTGCTGCGCCTGCGCCACCGCGAGCCCGTAGCCGGGCACCACGATCACGTTCTGCGCGTAGGCGAGAAGCGTCGCCGTGTCCTCCACCGAGACCTCGCGCGCGGTCTTGCCCGCGAGCGCGGCCGCACGATCCCCGCTCGCGGCCGCGGCGGTCCCCCCGCCGAAGGCGCCGAAGAGGACGTTCGTGATCGGCCGGTTCATCGCCTTGCACATGAGAACCGTGAGCAGGGTTCCGGACGCGCCGACCAGCGTTCCGCTGATGATCAGCACGACGTTGTGGAGCGCGAATCCGGTCGCGGCGGTGGCGAGTCCCGTGAAGGAGTTCAGGAGCGAGATCACGACCGGCATGTCGCCGCCGCCGATCGGAACGACGGCGAGGATGCCCAGGAGCGCGCAGCACACCAGGAAGGCGACGAACGCGGGCAGCCCGCCCGCGCCGGCCAGGACGGCGACAAAGAGCGCCACGATGACGAGGAGGAGCGCCGAATTGACCACCTTCTGTCCCGGGTAGGTGACGGCGCCCTCGAACATCACGCCCTGGAGCTTGCCCCAAGCGATGATCGACCCGGTGAACGAGATCGCGCCGATCATGGCGCCGAGCAGGATCGAGATCCCCGCGTCGAGGGGCACCGAGGGATTCACGCGGGAGAGGTGCATGAACTCGAGCGTCGAGACGAGCGCCGCGGCTCCGCCTCCGGATCCGTTGAAGAGCGCGACCATCTGCGGCATGTCGGTCATCGCCACCCGCCGCGCGGCCACCGCCCCCACCGCCGTTCCGAGAACCAACGCCGCGAAGATCAGCTCGTACGAGAGGATCTGCCGGTCGAGGAGCGTGACGACGAGCGCCAGGAGCA
>DATEND010000329.1:0-5606 GCA_035275245.1 Candidatus Eiseniibacteriota bacterium | reverse complement strand
CATCACCATGTACTTCAGATTCAGCAAACCGTAACGTAGGGCCCGCGACGAACGCGGGACAACATTGGAGGAGGATACGATGATTCGATCCAATCAGAGGTTCTTGACCCTGGCGCTCGCCGTGATCATGGCGTTCGGCGGCAGCCCCGCGTGCGCGGCCCAGGTGAAACTCACGGGCGCGGGAGCGACGTTCCCGTACCCGATCTACTCCCGGTGGTTCGACATGTACCATGAGAAGACGGGCGTGCAGATCAACTACCAGTCGATCGGCTCGGGCGGCGGCATTCAGCAGGTCAAGGCAGGCACCGTGGATTTCGGTGCCTCCGACGCCGCGCTCTCCGACGCGAAGCTCAAGGAAATGCCGCGGCGTGTGCTCCACTTCCCGACCGTCGCCGGCGCGGTGGTGCTGTCGTACAATCTCCCGTCGGTGACGCAACCGCTCAAGCTGGCCCCCGCGGCGATCGTCGGGATCTACATGGGCAAGATCAAGATGTGGAATGACAAGTCGATCGCCGCCACGAACCCGGGCGTCGAGCTTCCGAACTCGCCCATCCTGCCCGTGCACCGGTCGGACGGAAGCGGAACGACGAACATCTTCGTGACCTATCTCTCCGCCGTTAGCACGGAGTGGAAGGAGCTCGTGGGCGCGAACACGTCGGTCTCGTGGCCCGTGGGCATCGGCGGCAAGGGGAACGAGGGCGTGGCGGGACTCGTCGGCCAGACGCCGGGCGCCATCGGCTACATCGAGCTTGCCTATGCGAAGCAGAACAAGTTCGCGGTGGCCCACATCCAGAATTCGTCCGGCAACTTCGTGGAGCCGACGCTGGCCTCGACGACCGCGGCAGCCGAAGGCGCCTCGGCGAAGCTGGCCAAGGACGTTCGCACGCCGATCGTGAATTCGCCCGCTCCGAACGCGTATCCGATCAGCGGGCTCACGTTCCTGCTCATTTATCAGGACCAGAAGGATCCCGTGAAGGCGAAGGCATTGGCCGATTTCATCCGTTGGGCAATGACCGAGGGCCAGACCGTGGCCGAAGAGCTCGAGTACGCTCGACTCCCGGCGCCGGTCGTGAAGGTGAACGAGGCCACGTTGATGATGCTCACCGTGACGGGAAAGCCGCTTCTCGCGGGAAAGTGAACGTAACAGGGTGAACCAGGTCACGGTCAAACGTCGCGGCGTGTCGGCGGACGGGGTCTACAAGAGCCTCCTCGCCGCCGCCGCGGCGCTCCTCTTCCTCGTGGTCGCCTTGATCGTCTACGAGGTGACCCGCGGGGCGGAGCTTTCCATCCGTACGATCGGATGGCGGTTCTTGATCCAGACGGAATGGGATCCCGTCGCCGACAAGTACGGGGCTCTTCCCTACATCTACGGAACCCTGGTCTCGTCCCTTCTGGCGCTCGTAATGGCCGTGCCGCTCGGCGTCGGGAGCGCCGTCTTCCTGGCCGAGATCGCGAGCCGACGCGTCGGCTCGATCGTCTCGTTCGTCATGGAAATCCTGGCGGCGATCCCCAGCATCGTCTATGGAATCTGGGGATTCTTCGTCCTGGCGCCCTTCCTCCGTGCCGTCGTCGAACCGTGGCTGATCGCGAATTTCGGATACCTGCCGCTGTTCCGCGGATCTCCGTTCGGGATCGGGATGCTGAACGCGGGGATCATTCTCGCGATCATGATCGTTCCGACGATCGTCTCGATCTCGCGCGAAGTACTCCTCGCGACGCCGCCGACGCTCCGGGAGGCGTCGCTGGCCCTCGGAGCGACGAAGGCGGAGGCGATCGGCGTGACGCTCGACGCCGCGCGCCCGGGCATCCTGGGCGCGATCATCCTGGCTCTCGGCCGCGCGCTGGGCGAGACCATGGCGGTCACCATGGTCATCGGGAACACGAACCGGATCTCCCTTTCGTTGCTCGATCCGGGCGCCACGATGTCCAGCATCATCGCGAACGAGTTCACGGAAGCGACGGGGGCTCTCTACCTATCCGCGCTCATCCAGATCGCGCTCGTGCTCTTTGCCGTTACGATCGTGGTCAACGCGCTCGCCCGGTTGCTCCTCCACTTCGCGACCGGCGGCCGGCGCGACGTTGCGGGGGCCGCGTGACGTCCGACGCCCGCGCCACCACAGCTGCCGGCGCGCCCGCGCCCTGGGCCGATCGCACGCCCGCTTTCGTACGGATCCGTCGGGCCGTCGTAAATCGCCTCGCCCTCGGAGCATGCGTTCTGGCCGCCGGGATCGTGACGCTTCCGCTCGTGCTCATCCTCTGGCACCTCTTCGCAAAAGGTTTGCCGCAATTCGGCTGGGAGTTCTTCGTCAACATGCCGAAGCCCGTCGGCATTGCGGGCGGCGGCATGGCCAACGCGATCGTCGGGACGTTGATCATCGTGGGCCTGGGGGCCGTCGCGGCGGTTCCGATCGGGATCGCGGCAGGGGTCTACCTGGCGGAGTACGGGCGGGGCCGGTTCGCGATGCTGGTTCGGTACACCGCCGATCTCCTCGGCGGCGTGCCCTCGATCGTCGTGGGCGTGGCCGCCTACGGGCTCGTCGTGATGCCGATGGGCCGCTTTTCGGCGTACGCGGGCGGGATCGCGCTCGCGATTCTCATGTTACCCACGATCGTTCGCTCCACGGAGGAGATCGTCCGGCTCGTGCCGCAGTCGTACCGGCACGGCGCGCTGGCGCTGGGCGCGCCTCGGTGGAAGGTCACGCAGCAGGTGGTATTGCCCGCCGCGCTCTCGGGGATCGTGACCGCGTCGATGCTCGCAGTGGCTCGCGCCGCCGGCGAGACGGCGCCGCTTCTCTTCACGGCGCTCGGAAACCGGTTCTGGTCGACGGAACTCGATCAGCCGATGGCGACGCTTCCCGTCTTCATCTTCGACTACGCTCGTGCCCCGTACGACGATTGGAACCGCCAGGCGTGGACCGGGGCACTGGTCCTGGTTCTACTGGTCACCTCGATCTCGGCGGCGTTGCGGCTTACCGTCCGGAGGATTCGCGCCCGGTAGCGGCGTCGGCGGGAGCCTCGTCCGCGTGGTGCTTGATGACGCGCGCCTCCGTCACGAAGATCGTCTCCTCGGCGATGTTCGTCGCCAGATCCGCGATCCGCTCCAAATTCCGGCTCACAAGGACCAGCTCGAGCGCGCGCGGCACGGCCTCCCGGTCGTGGAGCATCATGGACGAGAGCTTCGCGAAGATCTGCGCCTTCAGCGTGTCGATTTCCGAGTCGCGCTCGCAGACCTGCTTCGCCAGCCGTGTGTCGTGGTTGAGCCAGGCGGAGACCGCGTCGCGGAGCATCGCGATGGTGCGTTCCGCCATGCGCGACAGGTCCTCCGACGACGGCCCCGCGGGGAGGTTCGAGAGCAGGGAGGCGCTCTGCGCGACGTTCACAGCATGATCCCCGATCCGCTCGAGGTAATTCGAGATCCGGATGGCCGCGACGAGGAACCGGAGGTCCCGGGCGACGGGCTGCTGGAGTCCCAGGAAATTCAGACAGTCGCCTTCGATCTGTAGCTCGATCCGGTCGATGGCCATGTCCTCGGCCACGACCTCGTCGGCGAGGTTCCGATTTCGTGTCTTGAGCGCTTCCATGGACTTGGTGAGCGCGGTCTCGGCGCGGCCCGCCATTTCGCTCAATTTGTCCTGGAGCGCCTGCAGATCGTGGTGGAAATGTCGTTCCATTGTTCTACCCGTCGGATCACCGTCGAGTCGCCCGACTGGGCTACCCGAATCGACCCGTGATGTAGTCCTCCGTAAGTCGCTGCTTCGGCTGGGTGAAGAGCTCCTTCGTGGGGCCTTCCTCCACCAGCTTTCCCGTCATCATGAAGACCGTGCGATCGGATACGCGTGCGGCCTGCTGCATATTATGCGTCACGATGATGATGGTGACACTCTCTTTGATCTCGAGAATCAGTTCCTCGATCTTCGCCGTCGCCGTCGGATCGAGGGCGGAAGCGGGCTCGTCCAGCAGCAGGACCTCCGGTTCCACCGCGAGGGCCCGCGCGATGCAGAGACGCTGCTGCTGTCCGCCCGAAAGCCCGAGCGCCGATCGATTCAGCCGGTCCTTCACCTCGCTCCAGAGAGCCGCGCGGTTCAGCGCGTGCTCCACGATCGCCTCGAGCTTCCGCTTGTTGCCGATCCCCTGAAGGCGAGGTCCGTACGCTACGTTTTGGAAGATGGACATCGGAAAAGGATTCGCGCGCTGGAAGACCATGCCGACGCGGCGGCGAAGCGCGACCAAATCGATTCCCGGCCGCAGCACGTCCTCACCGTGAAATCGGACGGCGCCCGAGTATCGGACCGGAGGGAAGAGGTCGTTCATCCGGTTGAAGCATCGAAGGAGCGTCGACTTGCCGCACCCCGATGGGCCGATGATGGCAGCGATCTGATGCTGGCGAATGCCCAGGTCAACGTCCTGGAGCGCCTGTGCGGCGCCGTACCAGAGCGAGAGCTTCGCGGCGTCGAGTACCAGGTTGGCCGTCGTCGCCGCGGCTTTGGGTTCGTCGGGCGTCATAGTCTCCGTTGGCGCGACCGGCGCAAGCGTCGCGGCGTGCGGGGGCGGGGCCGGCATCTCGCGTGTGCCCATTCGATCCATCGTTCCACTATCGTAGACATCCCCCGGGCCTCCCCGATGTCGGGGATGTTACGAACCGGTTACGAGTGCAGGTGGGGTCCGTCCGGAGGGAGCTCGAACCAGAAAGCGCTCCCCTCGCCGACGCGGCTCTCCAGGCCCGCGCGGCCCCCGTGAAGGGAGACCGCGTGCTTGACGATCGAGAGCCCCAATCCGGTGCCTCCCAATGCTCTGGAACGGCCACGGTCGACCCGGTAGAAGCGCTCGAAGAGTCGGGGGATGTGCTCCGGATCGATCCCGCGGCCCGTATCGATCACGCTGACCCGGATCGCCGAGGCGGTTCGCTCGATCCGAGCCGTGACGGTCCCCACGTCAGTGTACTTGATGGCGTTGTCGAGAAGGTTACGGAGCGCCAAGTCGATCTTGACCCGATCGACCCGAGCCCGGATGCCCGGCCGGGCGTCCAACTCGAGGCGCAGACCCCGGCGCGCCGCCAAATCCTCGAACGTCGCCACCATCTCGCGTACGAGCTGCCCCAGATCCCAATCTTTGAGATCGAGCACGGCATCCGGCCGCTCCAGATCCGCCAGCTCGAGCAGGTCTTCCACGAGCGCCTCCAATCGCGCGGCCTGGGCCCGAATCGTTTCGACGAATCGCGCGCGGTTCTCCTCGTCCTCGAGACCGCCGGACAGGAGCGTCTCGGCGTAGCCGCGGATCGAGGTAAGAGGCGTCTTCAGCTCATGCGAAGCGTTCGCCACGAACTCGCGACGGAGCGCCGCCATCGCCTTCTCGGGGCGCAGGTCCTCGATCGAGAGGAGCCAGGCATCCGGCCCGGCCTCGGAGGCCCCGATCGGCGTCACGGACACCTCGTACTCGCGCTTCTCGTTCACGTAGAGGGCCACATCGCGGGTAACGGAGCGGCCGCGACGCATGGAATCCTGGGCCATCTCCTCGAGCACCGACTGGCGCGCCGCCGGTAATCGCGCCAAGCCCCCGGCGGCGCCGGCCGGGGCCGAAGGCGGTTCCACCCCGACCATCGCCCAGAA
>DATEND010000328.1:0-5991 GCA_035275245.1 Candidatus Eiseniibacteriota bacterium | reverse complement strand
TCGAAGAACCGGCGAAGCTCCGGCCGGCTTGCCGCCGCAAGGCCCTCCGCGTGCTTCCAGCCCTTTCCCGCCACGTCCAGGTAGAGCCGGAGCGCCTCCTCCGGGCGATCCCCCTCGAGCGTGACGATCTCCGATTCGCCGAGCTTCTTCATGCGATTCAGGATTCCGCGTCGCGACTTGCGGAACAGGTAGCTTCGCGACTGCCAGAACGACTCCCATTCCCCGGAGATCGGAATGTAGGGGACGATCGAGCTGATTCCGACGAGATGCGGGCGACGCGACGACCGGATCGCTTGAAGGAGCACGCGAGCGTTCTCCGACTCGGCGGGCCACTGACCCAGGGTAACAACGTCCCACATCGCGGGCTTTGCCTCGTAGAAGTGGCGAACGAAGGCTCGGAGGGTTTCTTCGCGCCTCGACGGGTCCACGATCAAGTCGGTCTCGGCGGTTTCCGAGGAATGAATGAACGAGAGCGCCCGGGCCGTGACGCCACGATACGTCATCGACCCGCGCCAGAGCGGCGCGATTCCGATGACGGTCCCGCCGGAACGCGCCACGAGGACGTGTGGCGGCCGCGACGGATCGAACTCGAGACAGCACCGAATCCAATCGAGCGTCAGGAAAGGGCTCGAACTTCCGGTTCGACCGAGCAGCTCCTCCCACGATCCCGCGAGGGCCTCGATCGACTCGCGCGTCGTCGCCGCCTCGACCTCGATCGGCGTGCTCACGCGTGCTTCCGAAGCCAGAGCTCGATGACCATTAGGTTCCAGATCACGGCGCCGTAGTAATGCGTCGAGTCGGACTCGTGACGACGGATGAGGTCCTCGATGGCGGCGGGCCGGAAGATTCCCCGCTCCACGGTCGGACGACCCGTCAGAAGCTCGCGCATCAGGTCGTGGAGCCCGGTGTCGGTCTTGAGCCAGAGCGGGATCGGAAGCCCGAAGCCGTGCTTCCGCTTCTTCAGCGTCTCCGGTGGAAGCAGGTCCGCGTAGGCTCGCTTGAAGAAACTTCGGAGCTCCGTCCCCGGCATTTTCACCTTGGCCGGAATGCCGGCGGCGAACTGGGCGAGCACGGGATCGAGGAGCGGGAAGTGCACGGCGACGCCCGCGGCTTCGGTCATGCGCCCTACCTTGAGGAGGTCGTTGTCGCCGATGACCAGCTTCAAGTCCACGTAGAGCTGGCGATCCAATTCCGCACGGGCGGGGGCGGCGGCGTAGAGCCGGCGCGTCGCATGAAACGGGAGGTACGGTTCGGGAAGCGAGTGGAGAAACTCGGGCGTGAAGAGGTGCTCCAACGGAAGCAGCTGAAAGATGCCGTACGTGGCGAGCCGGTCGGGATAGGAAAGACGTGCGCGTTCCGCGTACCGCGCGGCCTTCCGGAACAGGGGGATCCCAGTGCGGGCCGCGGCCCGGAGCGTGGGCCGGAGTACTCCGTCCCCCATCCAACGCGGAAGCATGCGGTAGTAGTCGAACAGCTGCCGGGTGCCGTACCACGGATTCCCGGCGAAGAGTTCGTCTCCCCCGTCGCCGGCCAGGAGGACTTCGACGCCGTGCTCGCGTGCGAGACGGGCGCAGTAGTACGTCGGCACGGCGGACGCGTTGGCGTAGGGCTCGTCGAACCAATCGAGGAGTTTGGGGATGGCGTCCAACGTGTCCGAGGGCGTCACGACGTATTCGTGATGCTCGGTGCCGAAGGCCGTCGCGGCGATGCGCGCGTACTCGAGCTCGTTGAAGTGCTCCTCGTCGAATCCGATCGTGAAGCTGCGCGTCGGCCGGTCGCGAAGGCCGCTCAAGACGCCTGCTACGGTCGAGCTGTCGAGCCCGCCGCTCAGGAACACGCCGACAATGCGCGGATCGGCCTCTGCCGGCAGCCGAAGCGCGATGGATTCGCGAACGAGTTCCTTCAGCCGCCCCGCCAGGGCCGCCGGGTCCGCCGAGTCGCCGACGTCGTACCGAAGATCCGCGTACGAGCCGACGATCGTCGTGCCGTCCCGGTGGGAGAGCGCGTGGCCGGGCGGAAGCTTCTGAATCTCGCGATGAACGGTCTTCGGCGAGGGAATCATGGAACCGGCAACGACGTCGATGAGCGATTCGGGTGCCAACGTGCGTGTCTGGACCAGCCCGGACGCCGCGAGCGCATTCATTCGGCTCGCGAAGACGAGGCGATCGCGGTCCTCGTAGACGAGAAGCGGATGGACGCGGAGGAGGTCTACGGCAAGGAGGCACTCCCCGGAGGACGAATCGCAGAGCGCGAGTACGAACTCGCCGCGCAGACCTTCCAGGAACGCCTTTCCCTTTTCTGCAAACCGGGAGAGCAAGAGGTGCGCGATCTCGGAATGGCCGCGCGCGGTGACATTCACGCCGCCGATCTCGCAGAGATTGCCGTAGAATGCGATTCCGGTGGACGCCAGTGGACCCTCGCCGCGGATCGCGGCGCTCTGCCGATGCGGCGCGCCGGTAGCGCCGAGGGCGACGTTGCCGAGTTGGATGCTCCGGGGAGGCGCGGTAGCCGATGGGTTGGACTGAAGCGCCGCATCCATGCGATCGAGCGCGTCCGGATTCGATCGAGGGGTTACAGGGTGCTTGAAGATATACCCGTAAATCCCACCCATTGAATGGCTTCCCCGATCCAGTTTTTCTCACTTGGCGAGCTCGCGGCGCCTCAAATGGCTGGATATCATAGCGTTACTTGATTTCGGGGTCAAGGTGGCCGCCGCGTTCGATCGGTGACGAAACCAAGCGCCGTGGTGGCATATGAGTTGCACCCGTTATGGGGGTTTGGCCGGACGTGCTCGCTCGGGGAGAGCGATGCCGCTTGGCCGGAGCAGACCTTCGCGCCGAACGTTCCGCGGATCCTGCCGGAAGGGCGCGCCCTCGGGGTACATGCAAATGCGAAATGCCGTGCGTTCATTGCGTTTGCCGCCGCCGGTCGTATGCGTCGTCGGCGCGATCATGGCGACCTTCGTCTGCCCCGTCCCGGCTTCGGCCACGCTCTACTCCGGAACGCCGAGCAACTATCGGTCGCTCGTCGATCAATTGCAGGCCGGCGACACGCTGATGCTGGCCGCAGGCGCGTACCAACCCCTCCGAGTCTATGGACGGAACGGGACACCGGCCGCGTGGATCGTGATTCGTGGAACCGGAAGTCCGTCGCAGACGGTGATCAACGGAGAGCCCGGCTTCAACACCGTGCAGATCGATGGGTCGAGCTACGTCGCGATCGAGAACCTGCGCATCGACGGCCGCGGGTACGACGTCGACGGAATCAACTGCAAGGACGAGATCGCCCACGACATTCGAATCGAAGGCTGCACGCTCGTGCGCCTCAACAACAATCAGGGAACGGTCGCCATCTCGACGAAGGAGATCGTCTGGAACTGGACGATCCGCAACAACTCAATTCTCGAGCCTGGGACCGGCATCTATCTCGGCAACTCGGGCGGGGACGCCCCGTTCATCAACGGCGTGATCGAGGGGAACTACATCTCGAATCCGACCGGCTATTGCATGGAGATCAAGCACCAGCTTCCCTACTCGCTCGTCGCCGGCATGCCCGCGGGGCCGAACCGGACGATCATCCGGAACAACGTGTTCACCAAGGACGGCAGGGCCTCGGAGGCCGGCGATCGGCCGAATCTCCTGGTTGGGCCGTTCCCTTCCTCCGGTCCAGGGTCGACGGATCTCTACGAGATCTACGGAAACTTCCTCTACAACAATCCGCGCGAGTCCCTCTTCCAGGGAGCCGGCCGCATTACGATGCACGACAACGTGCTCGTCGGCTCGAGCTCGGGAAGCGCCGCGATCTATTTAACCGACCATAATGGGCCGCTTTCGTACGCGACGGTCTATAACAACACGATCTATGGCGACGGAAGCGGCATCGCCTTCGTCAACGCGCCGCGCGCCTACGGGCTCGCGACCGGCAATCTCATCTTCTCCGCCCAGCCGATCCTGAACTGCGGGGCCTGCACGGGCGTCGTCCTTCGGGACAACGTCACGGCCTCCCTGGCGAACGCGACCCAATACGTAAACCAACCATCGCTGACGCTCGGAACGATGGACTTCTTCCCGCGGAGCGACTGCGCGACGTGCGTGGGATCGGCGCTCGACCTCTCGCCCGTCACCGGCGACCGCGACTACAATCGCGACTTCAACGGCACGACGAAGGGATCGTTCACGATGCGGGGCGCCTACGCGGGCTCCGGGTCGAATCCGGGCTGGCGTCTCGCGGCCGAGCCCAAGATCGGTGGACCCTCCTCGGGCGGCGGTCCGCCGACCAGCGACACGACGCCGCCCTCCGCGCCAGTCGGATTGCACGCGCGGTAAGAGCTCCAAATCGCGTGGTCGCACGCGGCTTGGGCGGATACCGGCGCATCGGGTACAATCATCGCCATGGGGGTCCCAACCGAGCGGCGCGCGAAGTCGAACGCGTCGTTTTGGCTTCTCTTCGCTATCTTCGCGCTCGTCGTCCTGCTGCTCTTCCGCACGGCGGGCTCGATCGTATCCATCTGGCAGCGATCCAATACGTTCGGCCACGGATTCCTCATCCCTCCGATCGTCGCGTGGTTGATCTGGCGGCGTCGGGACGACATCCGCGCGGTGCCGATTCGCCCCAATTTCGCTTGGCTGGCCGCCATCGTCGTTCTGGGATTCACCTGGTTCTGGGGGAGCCTCGCCGGGGTCATGATCCTGGAGCAGTTTTCCTTCGCGTTCCTGATCCCCGCGACCGTCGGCGCCGTCATGGGCACCGCGATGCTTCGCGCCCTCCTCTTCCCGCTCGGATTCCTGCTCCTCGCCGTTCCGGCCGGAGACGCGATCTCCGGGCCCCTGATCGAGTTCACCGCGGATTTCGCGGTGATTGCGCTCCAAATCTCCGGCGTTCCGGTGCATCGCGAGGGTCCGTACCTCGCGATTCCCAACGCGCTCTGGGTCGTCACCGACGCGTGCAGCGGGTTCCGGTACCTCATGGCGTCGCTCACGCTCGGGTGCCTTTACGCGTACCTCCAATTTCGCACGTGGCGCTTTCGGCTCTTCTTCATCGCGCTCTCGCTCGCGGTGCCCATTCTCGCGAACGGAATCCGCGCCTACCTGATCGTCATGATCGGGTACTTGAGCAACATGAAGCTGGCGGCCGGCGTGGACCATTACATCTACGGGTGGGTGCTCTTCGCGCTCTTCTGTCTCCTTCTGTTCTGGATCGGCTCCCGGCTTCGAGAGCCGCCCGCGCCGGAACCGGCGGGCGCGAGCGCGTCGCCTCTGGGTGTGACGCGTCTTCCCCTTGGCCGGCTTGTTCCCGCCGCGCTGCTGGCTCTGGTCGGCATTGGGCTCTGGCCCGTGCTGGCGGCCCGGATGGACGCCGTCGCGTCGACCGGCGGACCGCTCACGCTCGAGCTTCCCGCGACGATCGGCGCCTGGCGCGGAACCGAGGACCCGATCGCGGAATGGCGACCGGACTACAAGGGAGCGACGGCCCAGGCAAGCCGTGCGTATCAATGGAACGATCGGACGGTGGCCCTCTACATCGCCTACTATCGCAACCAGCGGCAGGGCATGGAGCTGATCAACTCGGTGAATTCGATCATCCCGCTCGGGAAGCACATCGAATGGCGGCGCGGCTGGGAGCAGGAACGATCGGTTCCACTGCCCCAGGGAACAGATCGGGTCTGGGAAACGGATGCCTCGAAGCCGGGCCAGCGGCTCCTCCTCTGGCATCGCTTCTGGAGCGGCGGGCGATACACGTCGAGTCAGTTCACCGCCAAGGTCCAGGAGGTTCAAAGCCGGATGTTCACCGGGAAGGACGACGCCGCGCTCGTGGTCATGCTGGCTCCTTACCCCGAGGGCGGAAAGCCGGCGGCGGCAGCCGCGACCCTGTCCGATTTCTACGCCGCCGCGGGGCCGTCGGTGAACGCCCTCCTCGACGCGACGGCGAAACTCCCATGACGCGCCACGCGCCGGCGCGCCACCGTCTCGAGGGCTGATCCGTCCATGTGCG
>DATEND010000327.1:0-7433 GCA_035275245.1 Candidatus Eiseniibacteriota bacterium | reverse complement strand
TCGCTGCGGGCCACGCCGTAGCCCGTGCTGACGCGCTCGAGGCGGTGCACCACGGCAGCGATGCCGGTCTTCCCCGGCTCGAGGCGCGCCAGGCGGTGGCCCCAGTGGATCCGCACGCCCTTCTTCGTCAGGTGCTCCGCGAGGAGCCGCTCGAACGCGCTCTGCGGCAGGGACAGGAGGGGACGGCGATCATCCCCCACCGGGATCGTCGCACGGCGATCCCTTCCTTCGTAGATCGCCAGGGCCTTGACCCGCTGGCCGGCCCGCATCAGCGGTGCCGCGAGTCCGAATCGTTCGAGGGTGGCGAGCGAGGCGGGGTGGAGCGCCAGCGCGTAGCTGTGACCGGCCGGCTTCGGCTCCTCCTCGATCAACTCCACATCGACGCCCGCCTCGGCGAGCGTCAGGGCCGCGAGCATTCCGCTCGGACCCGCCCCGACCACGAGCACCTGCGTCTTCTTTTGAGTGGACATGGCAGCCTCCGGGCGAAGCGCCGGCACGCCGCCTGTCCACACCATACCACCGGGGGCGGGTCCGCGGGCGTTTTATGCCCTGGCGCGCCAGGCGGCCGGCGAGACTCCCATCTCGCGCTTGAAGGCGCGGCTGAAAGCGGCCTCGGAGTCGTAGCCGACGTCACCCGCGATCGCAGCGACCGTTTGTCGGCCGCTGCGCAGGAGATCGCCGGCGAGCTGCAGGCGCCAGCGGGCGAGGTAGTGCATCGGTGAACGCCCGACGAGGGCGGTGAAGCGCTCCGCCAGCGCCGAGCGCGACACGCCCACTTCGCGCGCGAGATCCTCCACCGTCCAGCCGTGGGCGGGTCTCGAATGAATCAGGGCGAGCGTCTTCCCCACGGACGGGTCGCGCAGCCCGGCGAGCCATCCGGCCTGCTCCGCCGGCAGGCTCTCGATGTGCCGGCGGATCGCCTCGACGAACATCAGCTCGGAGAGCTTCGCAAGCACGGTGCTCGCCCCGGGGCCCTGCGCGGCCGACTCCGCGATGCTGAAACGGATGGACGAGGTCAGCCACTGCGCGCCCGGTCCTTCGCGCATGTCGACCACCATGACACTCGGCAGCGCGGCGAGGACGGTGTCGAAGAGCGACGAATGACAGGCGAGGTACCCGCACACCAGCCGCGCCACGGCGCCGCCGCCCCCATGCCGCACCACCGGGACCTCGTCCGGGCGGCGCTTCACCACGAGCGGCCCCCCCGGCACCGGCCGGCGCGAGAGATCGCTGCCGAGCGTGTGCGCCTGCCCACCCGGGATCACGATGAGATCCCCCGCCGTGGCGGTGACCGCCGGCCGACCCGGCACGGAGACCTCGCACCGCCCCTCGGTCACCAGGTGGTAGATGACGACGTGCTGGGACTTCGGCAGGTGATCGACGCAGACCTCGACCCCCGCGGGCTCGCCGATGCACCAGGGCTCGGTGAACTCGGCGTCCATGAAGACGGCGCCGGTGAGCCGGACGATCCGCAGCACGTCGGAAAGCGCGTCCAACGCCCCCCCCGGGCAGTTCTGGAGTCCCGCGCAAGAGAGCCGGAGTCCCGGTCATGGCTCGGCGCGGGGCCGCTCCGGATACTAGCACCGTGGTGAGGCGGCCCACCCGGAGCGGCCGCGATGCGACGAACGACCTTCGAAAGGAGAACGCCATGCAGTCCGTGATGGAGAAGGAAGTCGAAAGCGGGCAGGAGATCGGCACCGGGCCGGACGCGGCGGCGGAGCGCTACGCGAAATGCATCGAGATCTCGAAACGGATCCGCTGGGAGATCGACCGCGACGTCATCCGCGGCCGCCGCTTCGATTTCACCCGGAAGTTCCTCCCGGACACCATCTCGAAGGCGAACGAGCTGGAGTTCCTGACGACCGTCGAGCGGCGGCTCCTGAGCCAGATCCAGGGTCGCACCTACGCCAGCATGTTCGGGCTCGTCGAGCGCTTCATCAGCGCCAAGATCCTCGAGGTCAGCCGCGACCACTGGTTCGGCGACCAGACGAAGCTCGAGGCGCTGGTCCGCTTCACCGACGAGGAGCTGAAACACCAGGAGCTCTTCCGCCGCATCGAGTCGATGACTGCGGAGGGGATGCCCGCCGGCTACCACTTCGCGCCGCAGCCGAACGACGTCGCCTCGGTCGTGCTCGGCCGCTCCACCTGGGCGGTGCTCGGGCTCACCTGCAACATCGAGCTCTTCACCCAGGCGCACTACCGTTCGAGCATCGAGCCGGACGCGGAGCTCTCCGATCTCTACAAGGACGTCTTCCTGTTCCACTGGAAGGAGGAGTCGCAGCACGCCATCCTCGACGAGCTCGAGTGGCGGCGCGAGAACGCGAACCTCTCTGCCGCGGAGCGCGATCGCGCCGTGGACGACCTGATCGCGCTGGTCGCCGCGGTGGACGGGCTTCTGCAGATGCAGGCGACCGCGGACGCCGACTACTTCCTCGAGATCGCCGGACGGGTATTCGGGGCGCGTGACGCGGAGCGCATCCGCGCGGGCGTGCTCAAGGCTTATCGCTGGCAGTACATCGTCTCGGGCGTCGAGAATCCGCGCTTCATGGAGATCCTCGGCGGCATGATCACGCCGGAGCAGGGCGCCCGCATCGGCGCGGCGCTCCAGCCGATCGTCGGTTGATCCGGGACCCATCGGCCGGGTGATGTCCTAGAATCTCCGACATGAGAGAGCGTTCCGGGTTCGTCGTCCTGGCGCTGCTGCCCTGTCTCGGTTCGATTGGCCTCGCCGGGGAAAGCCCGCCCACGTCGCACGCCGGAAAGGCGCACGGCGCGTCGCCGCATGGCGGACCACCGCACTGGAGCTACCAGGGGCCCACCGGGCCTGAGCACTGGTCCGAGCTCAGTCCCGCATTCGCCGCATGCGCGAAGGGCCGGTTCGAGTCGCCGATCGACATCGAGAGCGCCGAAGCGTCGGAACTGCCGCCGTTGCAGTTCGACTACAAGCCGTCGCCCTTGACGGTCGTCGATAACGGACACACGATCATGGCCACCTACGCGCCGGGCAGCAGCCTCGTCGTCGGCGACGCGCGTTACGACCTGCAGCAGGTGCACTTCCACCATCCGAGCGAAGAACAGATCCACGGGAAAACGTCGGAGATGGTCGTGCACCTCGTCCACAAGGACACCCAGGGGCACCTGGCCGTCGTGGCTGTTCTCCTGAATCACGGCATGGCGAATCCGGCGGTCGGGACGATCTGGGCGCACCTGCCCGCAGTGAAGGAGAAGCCGCAGAGCGTCGCCGGCGCCGCGATCGACGCGACGGCGCTTCTTCCCGCGACGCGCGGCTACTACACCTTCTCCGGCTCGCTCACAACGCCGCCCTGTACCGAGGGCGTCACCTGGTACGTCATGACGACGCCGGTGGAGCTCTCCGCGGAACAGATCGCCGCGTTCGCGAAGCTCTACCCGATGAACGCGCGGCCGGTGCAGCCGCTGAACGGCCGGAAGATTCGCGAAACGAAGGACTGACGCCCGGCTCTATCGTCCGGACGTCGGCGCCGCCGCCCGGTCCGCGACGCCGTGCCGGAGAGGGGCGGGACGCGCCGGATGGGGCCACTGCAGAAGGACGCCGAAGGAATCCGCGAAAGGTCCCCGCCGCGACTCGAGGCGCGCTCGCGCCCGTTCGAACTCCGGCTGGCCCCGGAGCCGGCCGAGCAGGAGGGCGTCCCGCGACGGCTCCAAATCGACGAGACCCTGGTCGACGGCCGTCGCGAACAGTCGCGCTCCGCCGTCGTAATCGCCCGTGGCCGTCGCGCGGAGGGCGCCAAGGTACGACACCCTCGACCTCCCCCGCGCCCCGTTCCAGAGCCCGATGGCCTCGTCGAGCATCTCGAGAGCGCCGCGCGTGTCCCCCGCCCCCAGGCGCACGCGCGCGAGCTGCTCGAGTCGATTGGCAAGGTCGTCGCGTCCGCCCGGGAAATGGCGGCGCTGCTCCTGGACGACCTCCTCCATGAGCGGCAAGGCTTCGACGTAGCGACCCTGCGCCACCAGGAGCTCCGCGAGCCGCGCACGGAGGCCGGCGGCGTCGGCGGGGTCCAGGGCGTCCGATGCCTCGATGAGGTGGCGATAGATCGCCTCCGCCTCGCCGGGTCTCCCGGCGCCGATCTCCCGCGTGGCCCACTCGACGAGAGTCGCCCGATACGCGGCCCCGCGGACGCGATCGGATTTCGCGAGAGCGATGAACTCCGGGTCCCCGAACAGCGACTCGAGGAGCGGGTCGCCGAACCAGCCGAGCGTGAGCCTCAATGACTGCGCTTCGCGCAGGAGCCTCAGCGCCTCGTCGCGCCGACCTCGCTGCGCCTGCACGCACGCGAGGTTGTAAATCGCGATCGGCTTCTCGCGGATCCCGGGGGCCATCCGGGGGATCACCCAGCGGAGGAGATCTTCCGCCTCTTCCAGGTGCTTCAGATCGAGGGCCACGGAGGCGGCGAGGCTGGTCGCGACGAGGGACTCCTCCGCCTCGTCGCCGAGCGCGCGGCGAAGACCGTCCGCCGACTGGCGCAGGAGCGGTAGCGCCTCGTCGTTCCGTCCCATCGTCTTGTATAGGTACCCGAGGTCCCGCTCGCTGCGCAGCGTCTCGGGCGCGTCGGGCCCCGCGCTCCGGCGGCGATCGTCCAGGACCGATCGCAGGGCCGGCTCGGCCTCCTCGAAGCGCCGGGCGTCGGCCAGGGCCAGCCCCAGGCTGACCCGGGCGGCGAGTGCCGCCGCGTCCGTGGCGCCCGAGAGCGACGTGAGTCGCCGCGCGCTCTCCTCCAGGAGCGGAATCGCGGTCTCGGCGTTGCCGGTCGCGCGCATCGCCTCGCCGATCGCGTGCTGCACCCGTGCCTGCAGGACGGGGCGTCCCGCCATCTCGGTCTCGATGCGGCGCGCCGCGCCCGAGAGGATCTCGATCGGATCGCGCGGCCCCTGTCGGCCGCTCGGGAAGTAGGGCGTGGTGTACAGACCGACGATGGTCTCGGAGATCTCCCGCGCCTGATCCCGCTCGGACGCCAGTCGCCTCGCCTGGATCGTCGTCACGATCGCCGCCCCGAAGGCCAGCGGCAGCGCGACCGCCGCCACGGCGGCGGCGGTGGGATGGCGCCGTACCAGCTTCCGGAGGCGCTCCGGTGCCGCCGGCGGACGCGCCTCGATCGGCTCGTTGCCGAGATGCCGCCGGATGTCGGCCGCCAGCTCGCGCGCCGAGCCGTAGCGCCGGTCGGGCTCCTTGGCGATGGCCTTCATGACGATCGCGTCGAGATCGCCGCGGAGCGCCTTGACGAGGCCCGGAAGATGCGTGCCGCGATCGCGCGCGACGGTGCCGGCGGTCGTTCCAGCGCGCGACACCCTGCGGCTCGGCGGCGGCGCCTCCTCGTGGAGCACGACGCGTCGCGTCTCCTCCGGATCCCCTTCGCGCAGTCGCGCCGTCTCGAACGGAGGCGCCCCCGCGAGGAGCTCGTACAGCATCGCCCCGAGGGAGTAGACGTCGGCGCGCAGGTCGATGCGCGGGCGCGCCAGAGCCTGCTCGGGACTCATGTACGCCGGCGTTCCGACGAACTCGCCCGCCACCGTCAGGGTCGAGCCGGCCGGCGCGTCGGCCGCGAACGCCTTGGCGATCCCGAAGTCGATCACCTTGGCCACCGGCCGCTCGTCGTGCAGGGTCACCAGCACGTTCGAGGGCTTCAGGTCGCGATGGATGATCGCGTTCTGGTGGGCGTGATGGATCGCCTCGCATACCCCCAGGTAAATGTGCAGCCGCCCCGCGAGGGTGAGACGCCGCTCATCGCAGAAGCGCGTGATCGGCGCCCCCCGCACGTACTCCATCGCGACGTAGGGTCGTGAGTGCGACACGCCGGCGTCGAAGACGCGGGCGATCCCCGGGTGATCCATGAGAGCGAGGATGCGCCGTTCGGACTCGAAGCGCGCCAGGACCCGATCGGTCTCGAAACCGGGCCGGATCAGCTTGAGGGCAATCGTGATCCGGACCGGCTCGCGTCGCTCGGCGCGATAGACCACCCCCATGCCTCCGCGGCCGATCTCCTCGAGGACCACGTAGGGGCCGATGCGCTCCGGCGGTGGTAGCGCGCCGGCCATCACGCGCACCGGCTCCCCGGTCCGGAGGATCGGTTCCGCCGTCCCATCGTGCTCGAGGAGGGACTCCACCTCGCGGCCGAGTGCGGGATCGGAGGCCGAGAGGGCCTCGAGGTAGGCGCGGCGATCGGCGCCGGCGAGCGCCGCGGCGCGCAGGAACTCGGCGGCCGCCCGGTCGTGGAAGGGATCGCTCACGCTTCGGGCTGGTTCCGCAGCCGCCGCGCGAGCCAGGCGCGCGCGACGCGCCAGTCGTCCTTCACCGTCCGCTCGGACACGTCCAGCGCCTCGGCGACTTCCTCGACCAGAAGTCCGGCGAAGAGCCGCATCTCGGCCACCTGTGCCTGACGCGCGCTGCGATCGGCGAGATCCGTGAGCGCCTCGTCGAGGGCGAGGACTTCGACGGTGCGGTCCGGCACCGCCAGCGGCGCCTCCGCCAGGCTCACGCGTCGCGGACGGCGGCCGCGCTTGGAGGCGGCGCGCGCACGTGCCTGGTCGACGAGGATGCGCCGCATCTCGCCCGCCGCCGCCGCGAGGAAGTGCGTTCGACCGCGCCAGGCGACGTCGTGCTTCGCGGCCAGCCGGACGTACGCCTCGTGCACCAGCGCGGTGGTCTGGAGGCTCCGGGCCGCGCCCTCGCGCCGCAGCTGTCGCCGTGCGATCCGCCGGAGCTCGTCGTACAGCGCCTCGGTGAGGTGCTCGAGGCGGCCCCCGGTCGTCGCGGCGGCATCCGGCGGGGACGAACGGGGCCGAATGGGGAACCTCCTCTTCCTTTCGAAAGGCTGGTGCCCCGCATCCTCACTCGTCGGCCGCGATCGGGTCAAGGTCCCGCGTTGCGCGGCGCGAAACGCGCTCCGGCCCCGTGGGTTGCCTCCCTCGCTGCGATTTCCCGCTTGAGGAGTCAACGGGTCCGCCGCTCGGTCCCGCAACTCAACAGGAGGATCGCCATGCGCAACTCCCTTTCACCGCCGCGATTCGTGCCCCGCATTCGCCACCTCGCGAAGTTCGTTGCCGCTCTGCTCTTTGCGGCGGGGTTGCTGCTCTCCCAGATCCCCTGGAAATCGGCCGGCGCCCAGCCGGCCCGCCCGGACTGGCTCCCGGGCGCCCTGGAGGAGCTCCGCCGCGCCGAATACTCCTTCGCGACCGAAACGGGCGGGGTGTGCACGGCCCCGAACCGCGCCCACGACCTGCGCGCCCGACTCTCGAGGGACGGCATCGACCTGACCTCACGCACCCAGGGCGACGGGGCCTGGAGCCTGCGCCTGAGCGTGACGGCCATCGGCAGGGAGGGAGCCGCCGAGGCGACCCGGCCCGTCTGGCCTCAGGCTCGCGCGAACCGCGTCGAATACGCGCGCGGGCGCACGACC
>DATEND010000326.1:0-2254 GCA_035275245.1 Candidatus Eiseniibacteriota bacterium | reverse complement strand
GCCGTGGAAGTAGAGCGCCAGCGTGCTCGGCAGCATGATCAGAGACTGCGCGAAAATGATCGGGATCACGCCCGCCGTGTTCACGCGGAGCGGGATGTGCGTGCTCTGCCCGCCGTACATCTTCCGTCCCACGACGCGCTTCGCGTACTGGACGGGTATCTTTCGTTGCGCCTGCGTCATCGCCACGACGGCCGCGATGACCAGGATGAAGATGATGACCATGAGCGCCGCGACGACCGGCGACAGCGTGCCGACACGGAGCGCCCGGACCGTGTTGATGGCGTCGGCCGGGAACCGCGCCACGATCCCGATGAAGATGATCAGCGAGATCCCGTTTCCGATGCCCCGCTCGGTGATCTGCTCGCCCAGCCACATGATGAGAATGGTCCCCGCGGTCTGCGTGATCATCGTCATCAGGCGGAAACCCATCCCCGGATCGGGCACCACCGGCGCCCCGCCGCTCCCCATGGACTCGAGGAAGCGGGCGAACGCAAACGACTGCGCCGCGGCCAGCGCCACCGTGCCGACGCGCGTGTACTGCGTGATCTTCTTCCGGCCCTCTTCGCCTTCCTTCTGCAGCTTCTCGAAGTGCGGAACGACGGCGCCGAGGAGCTGCATGATGATCGAGACCGAGATGTACGGCATGATCCCGAGCGCGAACACCGTGGCCTTCGCGAACGAGCCGCCCACGAACAGGTCGTAGAGGCCGAAGAGCGAGTTCGTCTGGTTCGCGAACGCCGCGACCAACGCCTCGCTGTTCACCCCCGGCGTCGGGACGTGCCCGCCCAGCCGGTAGACCACCAGAAGCGCGATCGTGAAAAGAATCCGGCGCTTCAGTTCCGGGACGCGGAAGATGTTCTGAAACTTTTCGAGCATGCGTTCGGCCTAGACCCTGGTCTTCTTCACGCCGCGCGGACGCGGGGTGCGAACCGCCGGCAGCGTGACCGTGCCGCCCGCAGCCTCGATCTTCTGGCGCGCCGACGTCGAGATCCGGTCCACCGAGACCTGGAGCGCCACCGTCACGTCGCCCGAACCGAGGATCTTCACCGGAAGGTCGCTCCGATCGATCAAGCGCTTCGCCTTCAGGGTCTCGCGATTGACCGCCTCGCCCGCCGAGAAGCGCGTGAGCGAGACGACGTTCACGACCTGGTGCGGCACGCGCTGCGTGTTCGTGAACCCGCGCTTCGGGAGCCGCCGCTGGATCGGCATCTGCCCGCCCTCGAACCAGCGGGGCGAGTTGCCGCTCTTCCGCGCGCGCTGACCCTTGTGCCCGCGACCCGACGTGCCGCCGATCCCCGACGCCGTGCCGAGGCCGCGGCGCTTCCGTTCCCGCATCGCACCCGCCGCCGGCCGGAGCGTACCGACGCGAAGCGAGTGGGCCGGCGCCTGCATCTCGGCCGTGGACGTGGCACCCGGGGCACTCCTACGTGCCGGTGCGGCGCGCCGCGACGACGGAGCCTTGGCCGATCCCGAACGGGGGCGAGCCGCCGACGCGCTGCGCGCGGTCGAAGGCTTCCGGCTCGGCGCGGACTTTCGCGCGCCGGCCGACGACTTCCGAGCGGCCGAGGCGGGCTTCCGGCTCGAGGACGACTTCTTCTTCGCGGGCGTCATGACGCCTTCCTCTTCGTGGACGCGCCCGACACGGACTCGACCTTGACCAGGTAGTCCACGCTGACGACCATGCCGCGGATCTGCGGCGTGTCCTCGTGGATCACCGAATGATTCGGGCGACGGAGACCGAGCGCCTCGAGCGTCCGCTTGTGCTTCTTCAAGCAGCGGATCTTGCTTTTGACCTGCGTAATCTTAATTTGAGCCATGAGCGTCACTCGGTCCCTTGCGTCGAATTCCAAGTAGCTCGTCCACCGTCTTTCCGCGCATCGCGGCCACGTCGCCGGCCCGGCGCAGGGACTGAAGCCCGTTCACCGTGGCCTTGACCACGTTGTGCGGGTTTCCGGATCCGAGCGATTTCGTGAGAATGTCCTGAATGCCGGCCGCCTCCAGCACGGCGCGGATCGCGCCGCCCGCGATGACGCCCGTTCCGGCTGTCGCCGGCTTCATCAGCACCTCGGCCGCTCCGAAGTGGCCGATCACTTCATGAGGAATCGTGGAGCGGATCATCGGAACCTCGAACATCCGCTTCTTCGCCGACTCGCCGGCCTTCCGGATCGCGTCGGAGACTTCGTTCGCCTTCCCCAATCCCACCCCGACCTTCCCCTTGCCGTCACCGACCGCGACGATCGAATTGAAGCTGAAC
>DATEND010000325.1:0-4608 GCA_035275245.1 Candidatus Eiseniibacteriota bacterium | reverse complement strand
GCGCGCGAGGATCTCCGCGTTCAGGATCGCGGCGCCTGCGGCGCCCCGAATCGTGTTGTGCCCCAGCGCCTCGAATTTCCAGTCGAGCACCGGGCAGGGGCGGAGCCGTCCGAGCGTGACGCCCATTCCCCCCGCGCGATCGGCGTCGAGTCGCGGCTGCGGCCGGTCCTGCTCGGCGCGAAGCACCAACGGATCGGGCGGCGCGCTCGGAAGGCCGAGCCGCGCGAGCGGGCGGAACGCGGCGAACGCCGCGGCGATCTGCTTCCGCGTGGCGCGGGCGCGCAACCGCAGGCTGATCGACATCAGGTGGCCGTCCACGACCGGCACCCGGTGACAGGCGGCGCTGAGCGGGAAGGGCGCGGGCTCGAAGCCTTTCTTGCCCAGGCTGCCGAGGATCTTCAGCGTCTCGCTCTCGATCTTTTCCTCTTCGCCGCCACCGATGTACGGGACCACGTTGCCCAAGATATCGAGCGAGGGGACGCCCGGGTATCCGGCGCCGCTCGCCGCTTGGAACGTGGTGACGATCAGCGACTCCACGCCGAATTGGCGGTGGAGCGGCGCGACCGCCATGGCGATCACGATGACGGAGCAGTTGGGATTCGTGACGATGCCGCCGCCGTTCGGGTGTTTCTGCCGACCGAGGATCTCCAAGTGGTCGCGGTTCACCTCGGGAATCACGAGCGGAACGAGCGGGCTCATCCGATGGTTTCGCGCGTTCGAGGAGACGAGGTGCCCCGCGCGGGCGTAGTGCGTCTCCACTTCGCCGGCCACGGACGCGTCGAGCGAAGAGAAGAGGATCTGCGCCGTGAGCCGGTCGCCGGGCTTCTTCACCTTGAGGCGGCGCGCCTGCTCGGGGATGGCCGAGGAGAGCTTCCACCGCGAGCCGACGGCCTCCTCGTAGGCCTTCCCGGCGCTCTGGTCGGAGGCTAGGACCTCGACGACGTGAAACCAGGGGTGCGCGGCAAGGAGCTCGAGGAATCGTTGGCCCACGGTTCCCGTCGCGCCCAGGATGGCGGCAGGAATCCGGCGCTCACGTGTGGCCGGCTTGGAGGTGCGTCCCGAAGTTGTTGTGGTGCCTCGTTTTCTTGCGCGCATAGGGCAGCCATGATACGGTCCCGCGGCGCGATTCCGCAATCCCCTTCCCGACCGATCCGGAGATCCGAGCGTGTCGCACCGAACCCGAACTCATCCGCCGGTCTTGGGTCTGGCATTTCTGGCGTTGTCCTGCCTGGCGGCGGTCGCGACCCTGGCGCCCGCCGCATCGGCCGCCCCGGTCATGATCGCGTCGTACCCGCGGGACGGCGAAACGTACGTCCCGCCGAACGCGGAGGTCTACTTCGTGTTCGATCAGCCGACCGCGAAGGAAGGGGCCTTCTCCGTCGCCGATCTCGATTCCGCGGTCTACTTGAACCTCGACACGCCCCGCTGGTCCGCGCTGGGCGACACCGTGTTCCTGAAACCGCTGGCCCCCATGGTCTACGGCCACTACCACGGCATGCGCGTCGACCTGATCCGCGGCCTCCCGCTCGGCTCGAACGACGCCAACAACCTGCCGATCGTCTTCTTCACGATCTTTCCCCGCGCGAAGCTGGAGCGGGTCTTGGGCGGCGATCGGCTCGAGTCCTACACGCTCGTGCCCGACCGGCCCACTCCCGTGGCGGTGTCGGTGCGCGAGACCGCGGGCAACGCCGTAACGCTCACGATGGCGCGGGTCGAGATGTGGGCGTCGGACCAGTTCTCCGGCAATCCGATCACGGAGGTTCCGGAGCGCACGTTCCTCGTCCCGATTTCCGCCGTGATCCCGCGCTTCGGCGCGACGTCCCTCGAGGTGCCCATCACGGTACCGCTCGACCTTGCACGTCTCTCCCCCGACGGGCGGATCGGCCTTCGCATCTTCTTCGAAGGCACGGATGAGACGGGTCTGCCGATCCCGTCGTTCGAGGCCGTCTCGTTCCGGATCCCCACGACGACCGGCGAGGCGCTCTTCATGAGCCCCGCCCTTCTGACCCCCGCGATTGCCGGCAACGTCTCCGTGGAATCGGCGGTGCTCGAGTGGCCGCTCCCGGGAACGGCGCTCGCGGCGGGCGACACGCTTCGCCCGCGCGCGGTGGTTACCGGCATCGGCACGGGCCCCTTCCGTGCCGTGTTCACGCTCGACGGCGACGTGATCGGGATGGAAGAGGGCTACATGGAGTCGGGGCGGCCCGTGACCGTGGAGATGCGGGGCCCGATGCCGACGAAGCGGTTCGGCGAGCGCCGCCTTCAGTTCGTCGTCGAGTCGCCGCAGAACGTGGCCGCCCAGCCGATCACGATCATCCTCGTGCCGCCCGCGCACGCGCTCACGCCCGATCGCACGCTGACGGACCCGCTCCCGGAGGAGCCGGCCGAGCCCCCCTCGCGCTTCACGCTGGAGAGCACGTGGCTGGCCGCGGCGAAGAACCGCTTCCGCGAAGCGAGCGGGTCGGTCACCGGTTGGGCAGCGTGGCGCGCCGGGTATGACCTGGGCCCCGGCCGGCGGTTCACGGCGGACGTCACGAGCCGGGTCCGCTTCGACGACCCGGAGAATGGGACCGCCGCGCCGGAGCGGCTCCATCTTCGCTACACGCAGAACCGCGCCACCGTCGAGTGGGGCGACCTCGCCCCGACGCTTGCCGCGCACGCTCCGATGCTCGCTTCGAGCGTTCCCCGCCGATCGGCGCAGATCGAGTTCGCGAACTCGGGCCTCGGCGAGGTGCAAGGATACATGGCACTCGAGTCGCGCCCGCGCTCCGCCGGCGGCCCGCTCCGGGAGGCGCGCACCGACATCTACGCCGGCCGGCTCGCGCGCGGCTTCGCAAAGGACCGCTTCCGGGCGTCCCTCTACGGTGGCTACGCGCACGAGGACCCGACGCCGGGCGGCGTCGAGACCGCCACGCGGACGCGCGCGGTCTACGGCGGCTCGGCGCGGCTCCGGATTTCGAAGGCGTGGTCTTTTTTGGGCGACGGCGCTTCCGTGCGCCATCGCGCGATCGAGGGCGTCGAGCCCGGACGAACGCGCACCGGCGTGCGCGGCGTGCTCGACGGCTCCGCCGCCGGGTTCAACGCGCGCGCCGAGGGGTTCCGTTATCAGCCGGATCTCGCGACCGCGATGAACCCCTACGCGATCTCCGACCGAAAGGGATACTCCGCCGATCTCTCGCGCAGCGTCGCCACGTGGCGATTCTTCGGCGGATTCCGGCGGGAGGAACCTGCAGGCACGGGGGGCGGCACGCCCAAGGTGACCGCGGAGAGGCTAACGCTCGGCGGCTCGCTCCGTCTTGGTCCCGACGCGTGGGTCTCGCCCGCGCTGATCCGCATCCGACAGAAAGGCATCCAGACCGACTTCACGCAGACACGCGTGGCCACCGAGTTCACCGCGCCGGAAGCCATGGGCGGCCGCACGACGGCGCGGTTCGACTTGGCACTCTACGAGGACGAGCGCGGGCTCAATGCCAAGCGCCTCGTGACGTCCGGGTCCGTGGTCTCGGTCCGCCGCCATCCCGGCCGGATCACGAGCACGATCAGCGCAGGTTTGTCACAGGACGAGAATCAGGATCTCGACCTGAGCGACCGCACGGTCCAGGGCGCGGTCGAGTTCAGGTGGGAAGCCACGCCCGGCCGCTTCCTCGTCACCCCGTTCGTCGCCTACGCGACGCGGGATCTGAAGCTTCGCGGGACGCGTCAAGACCACCTGAGCGTCCGGCTCCAGCTTTCACTTCTTCGGCTCCCGTCGTTGGGCGAGACCGCGCTATCGGTGGAGGGCCGCTACGACAAATTCACCCACCAGGAACCGACGGGCGACGAGAAGGCCGTCGCGGCGGTCGAGGTCTCGATCGGCCGTCGCATGTCCCTGATCCGGTAGGTTCCGCTAGCCGACGCCGTCGAACGTTCGACGCGCACGGCGCGCGTTCTCCTCGCGCAACGCCAATCCCCGCGCACCTCCCCGCTGGAACGTTCCATGCTGCGCTCTCGACCGCCCCCGCTCCTCGGCGCCCACGCGCGCGGCAGCGCGCACATCAGGGAGGGTGCCGTCATGAGTCGAGTCAGGCTGTCCTTGGTCGTCGTCTTGCCCCTCGCGATCCTGGCGAGCGGATGTTCGAAGCGGGAAGCGGATCGCGTCGCGGCACCGGACCCGCCCGGCTCCGCGGCGCCGGCGGTCGCGCAGGCGCACTGGGTTTGGGATCGCGATGCGCTCCACGCGGCCGTGAATCAGGCCGCGGCGAGTCCGCTCGTCCAGAGCGCCCTGAGCGCCACACCCACGACGGGGCTCCGCCCTTGCTTCCAGTACGCGGTCCGCATCGCGGCGACGTCGAGCGACGGAAGCCCGTTCTGGGTCACGATGCTGCCCTATGTTTTCGGGAGCGACTCCACGCACGCGCTGATCATTTCGGTGATCGATGGCATGGGCGGGAGACTCGCCGAGCCGGCGGAGGTGATTCTCGGCCGCGATCCGTTCCCCCACGAGACCGGATTCCTTCCGTACGCCTGGGGAGCGGGAACCATCTGGGTCAAGAGCGGCGAGGCCTGGGCGGTCAAGTCTGGTGCGGTGAACCAGGCTCCGGAGCGGCGGCGTTGGCTCAAGTTCTTCGA
>DATEND010000324.1:0-5135 GCA_035275245.1 Candidatus Eiseniibacteriota bacterium | reverse complement strand
TCCTCTGGACGCGCCGCCTCGATCCACTCTACCGACCGGAGACCTTTCTCGAGGCGCTGGCTCGCCTTCGCGCGAAGCAAGTCGCGTTCACCGCGACGATGGCGGGCGACGGGGCGGCACGCCCCGCGGTCGAGGAGCGCGCGCGCGCGCTCGGCGTCCGGGATGCGATTCGATTCGTGGGATGGGTCGGCGACGCGGAGCTCAAAGCGCTCCTCTCGTCGCACGACGTCTACGTATCGTTGTCGCGTTCCGACTCCACGTCGCAATCGCTCCTCGAGGCGATGGCCGCCGGGCTCGTTTCCGTCGTGAGCGACATCGAAGGGAACCGCGAGTGGGTGACGCACCGGCGAGAGGGGTACCTCGTTCCGGGGGACGACGCCGAGGCGGTGTCGTGCGCCATTGCCGAGATCGCGGCCGGTTCGACGAGCCGGGAACCCCTTGGCGATGCCGGGGCCATGGCCGATCGGGCGCGGGCGAAGGTGGCGGCGCTGGCGCGGTTCGAAGACACCGTCGGGGCCTCGGAAGCCCATCTCGAGGCGATTTCCCGAGCGAAAACCTAGAAAATCCACACCGCTTTCCCCACGGGAAGCGGAAAAGGGGGGGGTCGGTGGCCGATTCTGGGGCTCCCGAGCGCGTAAGACCCCGCGCAACGAGGGCCATTCACGCCGAATTCATCCCACCGTCCCACCCAGTTGCCCCACTCCGCTCTAAACCAAACTCTCCCAACCGAATAAAAAACTGAAATATTTCCTCAATCCAGCTTGACACCCCAAATTCGTGGTCCTAGGATGCGCGAAGTGGTAGTAAGTGGGTGGAAGTGGGAAATTGTCTGGGCTCCCGGGCAGGTGGGAGCGGGCGGAGGATCGGAACAGTCGGGATGGCAACGTTCCGTGGGAGCTACCAGCATTCGATCGACCACAAGGGTCGAGTGAGCATCCCTGCGCGCTTCCGGCGCCAGCTCTCGGGGGATGCGAACGACACCTTCGTGATCCTGCGCGGCCTCGACGCATGCGTGGCGCTCTACCCCTCCGACGAATTCCGCCGCCTCGAAGAGCGCCTTCGCGCGCGCTCCTTCACCGACGAAACCGCGCGGCGCTTCCAGCGCCTCCTGCTCCTCGACTCACGCGACGAAACGCTCGACGCGCAGGGACGCATCGCGCTCCCGCCCCGTCTCATCACGCACGCGACGCTCTCGAAAGACGTCCTCGTCAACGGACTCCTGGATCACATCGAAATCTGGAACCCCGACATTTTCGAGTCGTACGTGAAGAGCAGCGACCGCACGTACGAGGACATCGCGGGAGAGCTCCTCCTGTGAGCCCGCTCGCGTTGGCCCGGCGTCCCGCCGCCCACGAGCGCCCGATCTACCAATGGGAGTGCGGCGTGGGCGGCGCGGCCGCGACGCTTCGCCTCTTCGGCACGCTCGGCCAGCGCGAGCTCACGCTGGCGCTCGACGCGATCGTGGAACGCGCGCGTTCGCCGCGCGACACGATCTTGATCGACTTCGAGCACGTCGAGCATCTCGACTTCCGCGCCGCGCCCGAATTCGCGCATCGGTTGGCGCGCCAGCGGGACCGCGGCTCGTCGATCTGGCTCGCCTCGATGACGCCCTACGTGCGGAGCCTGTTCGACGTCGCGGGTCAAGGCGCGATCGTTCGTCAGTTGACGTGGAATGCGGAGGCGGAGGCGCTTGCCGTCGAGCGTGTTCGACCTCTTGCCGGTCGCAGCGTGGTGGGCGGCCGGCCGGCGCGCAGCGGCGCCTGGCACTAGCCGGCGCCGCAGGATCGCCGATGCCGGGACACATCCCGGTTCTCAGGGAGGAGGCAGTTCGGTTGCTGGTGACCGATCGGAAGGGAATCTACGTGGACGCGACTCTGGGGGCCGGCGGACACGCGACGGCGATCTCGGCGGCGGTGGGGGAGGGCGCGAGGGTGATCGGCTTGGATTGCGATCCCGCCGCGGTGGCCCGCGCCACGGCCGCCCCTCCGGCCGAGCCGCCGCGTTTCCTCGCCGCACGAGCGCGCTTCTCGGAGATGGAGCCGGCGCTCGCGTCGCTCGGCGTCTCCAAAGTCGACGGAATCCTGGCCGATCTCGGCATTTCCTCCGCGCAACTCGACGATCCGAGCCGCGGACTCGCCTTCGCCGCCGACGGCCCGCTCGACATGCGGCTCGATCCGACGTGCGCCGAAACGGCGGACGCGCTGATCCGCCGCGTCGGCGAGGAGGCGTTGGCCCGTCTCTTCGCCGAGTTGGGCGAGCTTCCGAAGCCGCGGGCCGCGGCGCGCGCGATCTATCGCGCGGCCGCCGCGCACGACCCCTTGACCACGCGATCGCTCCGTGACGCGCTTGCGTCGCTCTATCCCGGGCCCGCGCGTCCGCGTCGCCTGGCCCAGGCGTTTCAAGCACTCCGCATGGCCGTGAATCACGAGCTCGAGGAGCTCGAAGCGCTCTTGGCCGCCGCGGCCCGGGTCATTCGACCCGGAGGGACGCTCGTGGTCATCGCGTACCACTCCCTGGAGGACCGCATGGTAAAGCGCGCCTTCACGCCCCCGCGATCCTACGACGTGTGGGTCGAAACGCCGGGGACGCCTTGGATCCCGCTCACGAAGAAACCGGAACGTCCGTCCGCCGACGAGATCGCGCGAAACCCGCGCGCCCGAAGCGCCATGCTTCGCGCCGCGCGTCGAAAGGAAGGCTTCGAATGCTGACCGCCGCCCGGGAAGCGATCCGCGCCGCGTCGACGCTCGACGCGCCCGCTCCGACGGGGCCGTATCTGCGTCGCGCGCGCCTCGCCCGTCCGCGCGGGAAACGGCACCGGCTCGTGCTCGTCGTCCTGGCCGCCGGCATGGCGCTCCTCTTCACGAAGGTGTGGCAGGTGACCGCCGCCCACGGGCTCTCCGCGGAGCGCGACCGGCTCCGGCGCGAGGTGCGCGCGCTCGAGAACCGGATGCATCTCTCCTCGGAGCTCGCCGTCCGCGCGGCCCTTCGCGAGGGGCTCGACTACGAAGCGCTGGCGGGGCAGGGGTTCCTGAGCCCCGATCCCTCCGCGATCGTGGACATCGATCTCGCGCACCCGGTCCCGAGCGTTCGCCCGCGCGAGGGCGTCGCCGCCCGCCTGTCCTCGCAGGTCGGGCAGATCCTGCGCGGCTTCCTCCCCGAGCCGAAGCACGGCCGGGAGGCGCGTGCGAGCGTCGCCACGGTGGGCGCCGTCGTGCCGGCCACGGCCGCCGACGACACGCCGCGTTCCAAGGGGCCGCGATGAGCGCGCGCGATCAGGGGCGGCTCCGGCTCGTCGCGTTTCTCGGCCTCGTCGCGTTCGCCGCCTTGGTGCTGCGCTTGGTGCAGATCCAGCTCGTGGACCACGGGCGGCTCGCCCGTGAGGCGACGTCGCAGCAGACGCGGCGCGTGATCCTGGAGCCGGAGCGCGGGCGGATCTATGACCGGCACCTAAGGCCGCTCGCGGAAAACGTCGCCCTGAGCCAAATCTCGGTTCGGCCCCGCGAAGTGGAGAATCCCTCCGAAGCCGCGCGCTTCATTCGAGAGACGGCGGGCTCGCGTGGCGTGAACCGCTTCAAGCAAGGTCGCGCCCGGCATCGCGCCTACGTTCGAATCGCGCAGCAGCTCAAGCCCGAGCAGGAGCTCAAGCTCGCGACGAGCGTCTTGCCGCGCGGCGTCCACGTCGATCCCGTCCCCGGGCGCGTCTACCCGCTCGACGCTCTGGCTCGGCCCGTCATCGGGGTCGTGGGGAACGAAGGCGCCGGTCTCGAGGGGCTCGAATTCGCGTACGACCGGGAGCTCAAGGGACGAAGCGGCTGGGCGACGCTCTTCCAGAACGGGCGCGGCCTGGCCTACGAGCTGCCGGGCAGCATGGTGAAGTTGCCGGAGGCGGGGTTGAGCCTCGTCAGCACGATCGACCTGGACGGCCAGTCGGTCGCGGTGATGAAGCTTCGCGAGGCGGTGGCGAAGAGCGGCGCCAAGAGCGGGATGGCGATCTTCGCGGATCCTCGGACGGGAGACATTCTCGCGATGGCGATCGTCGACGGAACGGGTCGCGATCGGACGAGCGAGCACCGGAACCGGCTGATCGCCGATCAATACGAGCCCGGTTCCACGTTCAAGATTTTGGCCGGTTGCGCGGCGCTCGAGGAACACGTGTTCACGCCCGGGGACTCGTTTTGGGTCTACAAGGGAGAAGCCGATCTGGGCGGGTTCACGATTCACGACAGCCATCCGGAGACCGGATGGTTCTCGGTGCGCCGCGCGACCGCGCATTCGAGCAATGTCTGCTATTCGCGGATCGGCATGGCCGTCGGCGCCGATCGCATGTACCGGTACGCGCGCCTCTTCGGCTTCGGTCAGCCGACCCGCGTGTCGCTCCCCGGCGAGGCCCCCGGCCAGATCCGGCACCCGTCCAAGTGGTCGGCCCGCTCGCTCGCCACGATCTCGATCGGCCAGGAGATCCTCGTCACGCCGATTCAGATTCTCATGGCCTACTGCGCGATCGCGAACGGCGGAATGCTCCTGAGACCCCGCATCGCGAGCGCCTTGGTGGACGAAGCGGGCGAGCCGATTCGCGAGTTCCCGGTCGAGTCCGTGCGGCGCGTCGTGTCGGAGGAGACGGCACGGACGTTCCGCTCGTTCCTCCGCGACGCCGTCCTCGACGGCACGTCCGCCGAGGCCGCCGTTCCGTGGTGCGAGGTCGCAGGCAAGACCGGGACGGCGCAGAAGTCGGACGAGACCGAGCGGGGCTACGGCGCCGGGCGCTACATCTCGTCGTTCGTCGGAATGGCCCCCGCGAACGACCCGCGCGTCGTCGGCCTCGTGATCCTGGACGAGCCGCGCGGCGCCTACTACGGCGGGTCCGTCGCGGCGCCCGTCTGGCGAGAAATCATCGCGACCTGGGCGGCGCAGGGGCGCGGCCCGATCAAGCTGCCGACGACGGTCGTTCCCTCGAACGCGATCGCCGGCGGGCCGGGCGCGCCCGCGACCGTGCCGGACGTGCGCCTCCTGGCGCTCGATCACGCGCGGGCCGCGCTGGGGCGCGATGGGTTCGAGGTGCGGGTCACCGGAACCGGCGAGCGGGTCGCCGCGCAGTTTCCCGCGTCGGGCGAGACGGCTCGTCCCGGATCGGTCGT
>DATEND010000323.1:0-8083 GCA_035275245.1 Candidatus Eiseniibacteriota bacterium | reverse complement strand
GAACGGGTGGTCGGTCTCTATCGCTCCGTGCTCGATTCGCCCGGCCCTAGCGCGAGAACCGTCAGCGCATGATCCGCCGTGCGCGACTCCGTCCTCGGGCGAGCGCCGCGACCAGCACGAACGGCACGAGCGGCAGGATCGGAAGGCGAAGCGGATTGAAGCGCCACTTGGCCCAAAGCGCCAGGAACGCCAGCGCGACGACGCCCAACCAGGCGACGGCGAGGCCCAGGTCGCCGAGGAGCGCCGTTCCTGCCGCCGCACCGATGGCCAAGAGCGCGGCCCAGCACGTGCGAACGAACGGCCGGCGGATCACGAACGGGCCGAAGCGGGCTACCTCGATCCGGTCGCGGAAGGCCTCGGGATGGCGCCGTTCGAGGAGCGGGTCCATTTCGTATCGGGCCGCCCAACGGAGCGGGTCGAGGAACCCGGGATGCTCCTCCGGGTGCGTGACGCGCAACGATGGTTCCACCACGACGGCCGCCCCCGCTTTCTCCAGCGAGAATCCCAAGTCGGAGTCCTCACGAAAGTAGATCCCGCGTCGCGCGTCGAAGTAGTGTTCGCAATAGCCGCCGACCCGATCGAAGAGCGAGCGCAACACGAACAAGTTCGTAGGTAGGTAGTTCGGCTCCATGCCGTCCCGCCGTCGAACGGGCCGTCCCTTCGGCGTGACCGTCTCCCCTTCCAGCGCCTGAAGCGTCGTGTCGCCGTCGATTCGTTCCGCAGCGCGCGCGAGCCAATCGGCGGCGGGACGACAGTCGTCCTCGGTGAAGGCAAGCCAAGCACCGCGCGCCTCCCGTGCGCCGGCGTTTCGCGCCGCGCCTGGACCTCGCCGTTCCGGAAGTGATACCGAGCGCGCGCCGATCGCTCCTAGGCGCGCCCCCACGGGAGCCGTCAGAACGGCTCCGTCGAATGCGATCAGAATCTCGAATCGATCGCGGGGAGTCGTCTGCTTGGAGAGGGCGTCGAGGAGCGGGAAGAGCTTGGCTTCGTCGCCCCGCGTCGGGACAACGACCGAGAAGAGGGGCGTGGCTTCGCTCAGAGCGGCGCCGACGTGGCGCGCGCCGGCGCCTCGCGCGGCTCGGAGCGGAACCACTCCACCGTGCGGCGGAGCCCTTCGTCGAGCGGCGTCGCCGAGCGCCAACTCAAAAGCCGCTCGGCGCGCGACGTGTCGAGGCAGCGGCGCGGCTGGCCGTCGGGCTTCGTCGGATCCCAACGCAGTTTGCCCCGGAACCCCGTCGCCGCGGCGATCTTTTCGGTCAGCTCCTTGATCGAGATTTCGAATCCGGCGCCCAGATTGACGGGGTCACTCCCTTCAAGGCGTTCCAGCGCGGCGACGATGCCTCGCGCCGCGTCCTCTACGTAGAGGAACTCGCGCGTGGCCGATCCGGTGCCCCACACCTCGATCTCCTTGGCGCCGGCCTCTCGCGCTTCCTCGCACTTTCGAATCAGCGCGGGAATTACGTGGGAGGTCTCCGGGTCGAAGTTGTCGCCAGGGCCATAGAGATTCACGACAAGCACGTTCGACGCATCGAAGCCGAACTCCTGCCGGTACGCCTGTGACTGGACCAGCAGCATCTTCTTCGCCAGGCCGTAGGGAGCGTTCGTTTCCTCGGGATAGCCGTTCCAGAGGTCCTCTTCGCGGAACGGCACGGGCGTGTGCTTTGGGTAGGAACAGATCGTGCCGACCGAAAGGAAGCGGCTCACGCGCGAGCGGCGTGCCTGCTCCATGAGGAGGGCGCCCATCATGAGGTTTCGGTAGTAGTACGTGCCCGGATAGCGGCGGTTCGCGCCGATCCCCCCGACCGTCGCGGCGAGGTGGATGATCGCCTCGGGCTCGAGGTCGGCGATCATGCGGGCCACCTCCTCCTCGCGGGTCAGGTCGTATTCCGAGGAGCGAAACGTGGCGGCATTGACGAAGCCGTGCCCCTTCAAGGCGGCCATGACGTGCCGGCCAAGGAAGCCGGAGCCGCCGGTGACGACGACGCGAGTGTTGGGGGACATCGAATCCTCCAGCCTAGGGCAACGTACCTCCCGAGTCTGGGGCGGGGCCCCGGGGGAAGTCAAGGTTGACCCACGCAACGCGCTGGCGCACGATCCCCGACCATGCTTTCCCGCGCGGCCGGCCTCTCGTTCCTGCTTCTCGTAGCGGCACTTCCGTGGTCGATCGCGCCGATCTCGATCGGGATCGTTCTTTGCGGCGCTCTGACGCTCGCCACCTGGTGGCGGCCCGGCGGCGAGCGCTGGGTCCGGACGCCGATCGACCTGCCCGCGCTCGGCTGGCTCCTCGCGATGGTCGTGGCGACGGCCTTCTCGCTCGACCCGGCGGAGAGCGCGCCGCGAATCAAGAAAGCGTTCCTCCTCGCCGCAATCCCCGTCGCGGCCTTTCACGCGCGCGACCCGCGCCTCGCGCGGGCGGCGGTCATCGCGCTTCTCGTGTCGGCCGCGGCGGCGACGGTATACGCCTTGATCCGCTTCGCCGGCGACGGCGGCGCGTTCCCGGCACGCGTGCGCGGCATGGCGGGGCACCCGCTGACGTACGGCGGCCAGGCGACGTTGTTGGCGACGCTTGCCCTGGCCCTCGTCGTTCGCGGGCCCGGGCGGGTCTGGACCGCTGCGGCGGGTGCGTTTCTCATCCTCCTCCTCCCCGCGCTCCTCGGCTCGTACACGCGAAGCGCCTGGATCGCCACGTTCGTGGCCGGCTGCGTCATCCTCGCCCGCGTGAAGGCCCGACTTCTGCCCGTGGCTGCCGCGTGCGTGCTCGGGGCGCTCCTCCTGGCGCCGGGTGGATACCGTGAGCGGGCCCTCTCGGTGTTTCAGCCGAAGAGCATTTGGAACGTCGAGCGACTTCTCCTCTGGGACGCGGGGCTCCGTATGTTCCGGGATCACCCGGTCACGGGCGTTGGACTTCAGGATCTCCATCCCCTGCTCGAGCACTATCGTTCTCCAGAGGCGCACGAGGAGCACGGCCATCTCCATAACGTCGTGATCCAAGTGGCAGCGACGATGGGGATCATTGGGCTCGCCGCGCTCGCCTGGCTCTGGATTGGCCTCTACCGGACGGCGGGGCAGGGCTGGCGGGCGCCACTTCCTCGCGACGGCGTCGACTCCGCGCTTCGTCTCACGGCCGTGGCGGCACTCACCGCGTTCCTCGTCGCCGGGCTCTTCGAGTGGAATTTGGGAGACGAGGAGCTGCTCGTCTTTCTCTGTGTCCTCGTGGGGATGGGCTACGCCGCGGGCCGCCGCGCGGGTACCATCGGAGCATGGCCCGCCGCGCCGCGCTCGTCCTGACGCCCCGTCTTCCTTGGCCCCTCGACGACGGGGGGCGGATCGTCCTCTGGCAGGGGCTTTGGGCGGCGTCGCGCGACCATGACGTGACCCTCGTTTCCTTCGTGCCGCCCGGGACCGAGCGCGAACCGCTTCCCGACGAGTTGCGTGCCGTGACCGCGCGCATCGTGCGCGTGCCGCATCGGCCGCCATCGCTCCCGGTCGCGGCGGTCCGCGGGCTGGTCGGCCGCTGGCCCTACACGCTCGCGCGGTATCAGAGCGCGGAGTTCGCCGGCGCGGTGCGGGGGGCCGTGGCTGCCGACCGTCCCGCGTATGTTTTCGTCAACCACCTCCACCTAGCCCCGTACTTCGAGAGCCTTGCGGGCGTGCCGATGATCCTGCGCGAACACAACGTCGAGCATGCCTGGATGCATCGCCGATCGCGCAGCCTAGGACCGACGCTGACCGGTCTCTACGCGCGAGTGCAGGCGAACCGGCTCCGCAGCGTAGAGCGGGACTCCTGCGAACGCGCAGCCCTGACGCTGGCGATCCAGGAAGGAGAGGCGGATGCGCTCCGCGCGCTCGCTCCCAAGGCTCGCATTCGGACGGTGCCAGTCGGCGTCAACCTCGGTCGCTTTCACGAGCCGAGCCCTGCCTTGCCTCCGACCGTTCTCCTTCCGGGATCGTTTGCCTGGGAGCCGAACGTGGAGGGGGCGCTCCGGTTTCTCTCCGAGGGATGGCCGCAAGTCAGCGCCGCCGTTCCGGCTGCGCGGCTCCGCATTGCGGGTAAGGCTCCGCCCAGCCGCCTCCGCGACGCGGCGGCCCGCGGGGGCGTTACGCTCATGCCCGACATCCCGTCGATGGAAGATGAATTTGCAGCCGCGACCGTCGTGGTGGTTCCCCTTTGGGTCGGCGCGGGGGCGCGGGTCAAGGTGGTGGAAGCGATGGCCGCGCGGGTTCCCGTCGTGGCCACGCCACTCGCCGTCGAAGGGCTCGGGCTCGAGCCCGAGCTGCACTACGCATGCGGCGACACGGGGGCGGATCTTGGGGAACAAGTCGCCGCGCTCCTTCGCGATCGAGACGAGCGGGTTCGCCTCGCCGCGACGGGCCGAGCTCTCGCGGAAGCGCGCTGGTCGCTCGATGTCGTCGCGCGCCTTCAGAACTCGCTCGTAGCCGAGGCGCTCGCGTGAGCCCTCCGCTCCAGGAATACGCACTCTTCCTCGCGTCGGGCTTGGTAGGCGCGGCGACGAACCTGCTTGGTCTGCCGCGAAGTGGCCGGCCGCTCCGTCGAATTCTCGTCGTGAAGGTCGACCACCTTGGAGATGCCATCACCGCAACGCCCGCGCTGCGGGCCCTCCGCGATGCGCTTCCCGACGCCACCATCGACCTCGTCCTGCATCCGGCCGTGGCGCCACTCTTCCAACGGACGCCGCTAGCGGATCGCATCATCACGTACGAGTCTCCGCTCTTTCGCCGGGAGTCGCCGATCTCGCCCGCAGCGGACATCCAGGCGATCGCTCACGAGCACTACGACGCGATCGTGGAGCTTCGAGGGGACTGGGCGACGCTGGGACTCCCGTTTCGGACCGGCGCGATCCGACGCGTCGATCGAGGGACGATCCGCGTTTCCGATTGGATCCGTCGCCGGCTCGGTCCGAACCGCCATTCGCCGCTTCACGAGGTGGATACTAACCTCGAAATCGTGCGGGCGCTCCTTCCGGGCGCAGTGGCGCGAACCTCCGCTGCTTTACCGCCTGAGATCCACGTCACTCGCGAGGCGGACCGATCGATGCGTAGCATCCTGACCGCTCGAGGGCTCGATCCCGCCGTCGATTTCATCACGCTCCACCCTGGAGCCGCGTGGCGCCCGCGTGCGTGGCGAGCCGAACGCTATGCCGCGCTCGCGGACCGACTCGCGGCCTCCTACGGCGTTCCGTTCGCGGTCGTCGGCCTTCCCAGCGAGCGTGACGTCGAGGAGCGGATGCGGGATGCCCTCAAGAACGCGCGGGTCGCATGGCTCTTCGGCGTCCTCTCGCTTCCAGAGATCGCGGCGCTTCTTCGCGCGTCGCGCCTCTTCATCGGAAACGATAGCGGGCTCGCGCACTTGGCTGCGGCGTGCGGTACTCCCGTGGTGTCTTTGTTCGGACCCCAGGACCCGCGCCGATTCGCGCCACGGTCGGCCCAAGCTCTTACGCTGCACCACCGTGTCTCCTGCTGTCCCTGCACCCAGACGGTCTGCGTTCGCCCGGAACTGCCCTGCGTGAACTTGATCGAGATCGTAGAAGTCGAGGCGGCGGCGCGGGCCGCACTCGGGTAGAATCGCCGACAATGTTCGCCCGACACCGCCAGCTTCTCGTAACCGGCGTCTTCTTTCTCGACGCGATCCTTCTGCTCGCGTCCTGGCTCGCCGCGTACTGGCTTCGTTTCCGGCTCCTGCCGCTCGAGGCGCCCCTCGGGATCCCCCCCCTTCGGACCTACGTCTGGTTCGGCGCGGTCCTGACGCCCGTAGCGCTCCTCGTGCTCCGGTCGCTCCATCTCTACCGTTCGGCGCGGACAGCGCGCCTCTCGCAGGAGCTGGCCGCAATCCTCCAGGGGATCGTCATCGTCGCCGCGCTTGCGGCGCTTGGCTCGTACTTCCTGCGCGGGGAGCTGGCGCGGTCGGTGCTGCTCCTCTTCGCGGCGTTGGCCGCGATTACGCTCTGCAGCTCGCGGATCGCGATCCGTCTCGCGCTGAGGGCGCTCCGCCGTCGCGGGCGAAACCTGCGCCACGTACTGATCGTCGGCACCGGGCCCATGGCGGAGCAGATCGCGCGAAAGATGATCGCGAATCCCGACTACGGATTCGAGGTGAACGGGCTCGTGAGCGCCGTGGCCGGTTCGCCGGGCCACGCAATCGCGGGGATTCCGGTCGTGGGCGCGGTCTCCGACTTGCCCGAAGTCGTCGAGCGCTCGGGTGCGGAGCTCGTCTACCTGGCGCTTGATCGCGCGGAGTACGCGGCGGAGCTCGAGGCGCTCGAGCGCTTGAGCGACTCAACGGCGGCCGTGCGGCTCGTGCCCGATCTGGCGCGGGCGTTCACGCTCAACGCAAATGTAGAGGACTTCGACGGCACGCCGGTCGTCCTCGTGACCGAGAGCCCCGACCAGGGCTGGAACCGTGTTTTGAAACGCGCCTTCGATGCGGCGTTCGCGGCGGTCGGGTTGGTCGCGCTGTCTCCCGTTCTTCTGGTCCTCGCTATCCTCGTCAAGCTCGACTCGCCCGGACCCGTGCTCTTTGCGCAGGAACGCGTCGGGTTGAGCGGCCGGCGCTTTCGCATGCTGAAGTTTCGAACGATGCGTGCGAACTCGGAGGCGGACGGCGCCCAATGGACGACGCGCGATGATCCGCGCCGAACCCGGCTCGGCACCGCCCTTCGCCGGCTCTCGCTCGACGAGTTGCCACAGCTCTGGAACGTGTTCGTCGGAGACATGAGCCTGGTCGGCCCTCGGCCCGAGCAGCCGCTCTTCGTGGACCGCTTCCGCGCGTCGATTCCGCGCTACATGCTTCGCCATCACGTGAAGGCGGGGATCACCGGCTGGGCACAAGTGAACGGCCTCCGCGGCGACACGCCGCTCGAGCGTCGGATCGAGTACGATCTCTACTACATCCAGCATTGGTCGATGGCCTTCGACCTGAAAATCCTGGCGCTCACGGTCGGGCGCCTCTTCCGGGATCCCACCGCGATCTGAGGAGCACATGCCGCTGAACCTGCACGTCGGCTGCGGGACCGTCTACCTCGACGGCTACGTCAACATCGACGTGCCGGTCGCCGGCTATTCATTCCTCGCGAGCGAGCGGCCCGACCTCGTGGAGAAGAATCGAACCACCGTGGAGCGCTATTACAAGAAAGATCAGTCGCGCGAGACCCTCGAGCGCGGGCCGGGCGAGGAACAATTCTGCGTCGTCGACAAATACGCGACGATGGACGCGCTCCCCTATGAGCCCGGCTCGGTGGACGAGATCCGCACGGTGCAATGCCTCGAGCACGTCTCGATGAAGGAGGGCCCGCGCATCCTGCGCCATTGGTGCGGCCTATTGAAGCCAGGCGGAATCGCGCACGTGGACGTCCCCGATTTCGAGGAGACCGCTCGCCAGCTCCTCGCCCAGCCGGACGAGGCGTCCAAGGATTGGTATTACCGCCTCGTTTACGGCAGCCAGAAGAACGCCTACGCCTATCACAAGAACGGGTTCAGCCCAGCTCGACTCGAGCGCATGCTCCGCGAGGCGGGTTTCCGCGACGTCCGGCACCTCGCGAACACCATCCACTTCTATCCGGTCACGATCGCCGAAGGGATCAAGTAGGCGACGCGCGGTGCGGATCTTCCTCGCGATCCCACGCAGCCCCAACCCCACGTTCGCTTCCGATCTTTGGAAAGCGAATCTCCACGATCCACTCGTCGCGATGGGACACGACACCGTTCTCTGGGACGGCGGCACGCTGCCGCTGTTCGACCTGCCACCCGACGCGCCGGAGACGGTTCCCGAGCGAGCCCGGTTCAGCGAGGCGTTTCTCGCCGCGGTCGGGGAGGCGAACCGCGCCGGTCGGCTCGACTTCGTTCTGACCTACGCCTCCGACAGCCACCTAGAGCCGGCGGCGATCGATCGCGCTCGGGAAACCGTGGCGCCGGTGGTGAATTTCTTTTGCAACAACGTCCACCAGTTCCACCTGATCCGGCGGCTCGCACCACGATTCACGCTGAACCTCGTACCCGAGGCGGAAGCAATGGCGTCGTACCGGGGCGTTGGGGCCGAAACGCACTTCTTTCCTATGGCCGCGAACCC
>DATEND010000322.1:0-6163 GCA_035275245.1 Candidatus Eiseniibacteriota bacterium | reverse complement strand
GTTCGACCTGGCCGGCCGTCCGGACCTGCTCCAGGCGCTTCACGACCTCGACGTCGAGACCGAGGAGGATCGCGTGGTCCTCCGCCGCGAGCTCGCGCCGGACGGGAAGAGCCGCGCTTTCGTGAACGGCCGCGGCGTACTCCTGGCCCAGCTTCGTGCGGTGGGGGACCTGCTCGTCGACCTGCACGGCCAGCACGAGCATCAAACACTGCTCCACGTCGAGCGGCAGACCGAATTCTTCGACTCGTGGGCCGGCGTCGCGGACGAGCGTCGAGCGCTCGAGACGGAGCGGACCGCGATCCTCGCCGAGCAGCGTCGCGTCGAGGAGGCGGCCGCGCGGTTCGAACGCGATCGGGCCGAGGAGGACTCACTCCGAGCGGACCTCGCCGATCTGACCGAAGCCAAGCTCGACCCAGGCGAAGAAGAGTCGCTCCTCCGCGAGCGGGACCGCCTCGCGCATCGGGAGCGCCTGCTCACCGGCTTGGGCGAGGCGCTGGGTCACGTCAACGACGAGGAAGACGGCGCCGAGAGCCGCCTCAAGCGCGCGCTCAAGGCGCTCCGGAGCGCGGCGGCGCTCGACGCGGGGCTCAAGCCGCTGGCGGAGGACGGCGAGGCGATCGCCGAGTCGCTCGCGTCCTTCGAGGGGCGGCTCGACGCCGAACGCGGGCGGCTCCTCGAGGAGCCCCTCGACTTGGACGGCGTGGAAGCGAGGCTCGAGCGGATCCATCGTCTCAAGCGGAAGCATCGGACCGACATGACCGGCCTCGTGGCGTTGCGGGAGGAATTGGCGGAGCGCGTGCAGGCGTTGGATCCGGGCGGACGCGATCTGGAGCGGCACCAACGGGCGCTTCGTTCTCGGCTCGCCGCCTACGATGAACGCCATCGGCGCTTCGCGGAGCGGCGCGCGGGGAAGTTCGCCGCCTTCGCGCGCGACGTCGGCGCGCGTCTGCGTCGCCTCGGGTTCGGATCGGGCGCGCTCCGGGTCGGCCCGACCGAGGACGCGCGCGGGCGGGATCGCACCCCGATTGACCCGATCCCGATTCCCGCCCTAGAATTCGCGTTCCAACCGAATCCGGGCGAGCCCGCGCGCCCCCTCAAGCGGATCGCCTCGGGTGGAGAGCTCTCCCGCGTCATGCTCGCGATCAAGTCCCTCATGGCGGAACGCGATCAGGTCGCGTGCTTGGTGTTCGACGAGGTGGATCAAGGAATCGGCGGGTCGGTGGCCGAGGAGGTGGGGCTCTTGCTTCGCGGGCTCGGGGAACGGCGCCAGGTGCTCTGCATCACGCACCTGCCGCTCATCGCGGCGCACGCGGCGCGGCACTTCCAGGTCGGGAAGGCGACCAAGGCCGGGCGAACGTCCACGTCGGTGGTCCTCTTGGAGGGCGAGGAACGCGAGCGGGAGATCGCGCGGCTCCTGGCCGGCGCCAAAGTGACCGACACGACGGTGCGGCAGGCGCGCGAGCTTCTGACCGCGGCCACCGGCGCCGGCGAACGCCGTCCGCGAAAGAGAAGCGCATGATCACGCCGACGCTCGAGGAATATCGCGCGCTCTCGCGCAAGTACAACCTCGTCCCGGTCGTTCGCGAGGTCCTCGCGGATTTCGACACGCCGGTCTCGGCCTTCGCCAAGCTGAACCGAGGCGACGCGGCGTTTCTATTGGAGAGCCTCGAAGGGGGTGCCACGTGGGGACGCTACTCGATCCTCGGTTTTCGCCCCTCCGTCGAGTTTCGCTCCAAGGGGTCGGTCGTCGAGGTCCGCCGCGGCGAGCGCACCGAGCGAAGCGAGGCGAAGGATCCGCTCGAGGCGCTCCGCGCCCTCGTGACCGGCGTGAAGGCGGCCCCGGCGGAGAACCTGCCTCCATTCAGCGGCGGCGCGGTCGGCATGATCGGCTACGACTACGTCCGCTTCCTCGAGAAACTACCGGCGCGGCTCCCCGACGAGCTGAACCATCCCGATCTTCACTTCGTGTTCCCCGACGTGGTGCTGGTCTTCGACAACTTCCGCCATCGGATGATGCTCGTCGTCAACAGCCGGCCGGAGGGAGATCCGGACCGTGCGTATCGCGACGCCGTCTCGGCCATCGACGAAATGCTCTTCCGCTTGGCGCAGCCCGTGCCCTCCGCGCCGCGCACGACCCCGATGAACGGCGAAGTTACATTCTCCAGCACGATGGGCGAGGCGAAGTACATGGCCGCTGTGGAGGCCGCGAAGGAGCACATTCGGGCGGGCGACGTGGTGCAGGTCGTGCTGGCCCATCGCCTCCAGGCGACGGCGGCGGTCTCGCCGTACGACGTCTACCGGGCGCTTCGAATCCTGAATCCGTCCCCTTACATGTTCTATCTCAAGTTCGGTGACCGCGCCGTTGCGGGGTCCTCGCCCGAGATCCTGATCCGCACGACGGGCCGGAAGATCGCGCTCCGTCCCATCGCGGGGACGCGCCGCCGGGGCCGGACGCGCGAAGAGGACCAGGAACTGGAGCGCGAGCTCTCCGCCAGCGAAAAGGACCGAGCCGAGCACGTGATGCTGGTGGATCTCGGGCGAAACGACGTCGGGCGAATCGCGGAGATCGGGAGCGTGCGCGCGACAGAGTTCCTGACGGTCGAACGCTACTCGCACGTGATGCACCTGGTCAGCCACGTGGAGGGCACGCTCCGCGAAGGTCTCGGGGCGTTCGACGTGATCCGGGCGGCCTTTCCCGCGGGAACCGTCAGCGGCGCGCCGAAGAAGCGCGCGATGGAGATCATCGAGAACCTCGAGCCGTCGCGACGCGGCGCCTATGCGGGCGCGATGGGGTACTTCGACTTCCACGGCAACGCGGACTTCTGCATCACCATTCGCACCGCCACGTTCGAGGGCGGTCGGATACACTGTGGTGTCGGCGCGGGGATCGTGGCCGACTCCGATCCCCACGAGGAGTGGGTGGAGACGCAAAACAAGGGGCGGGGAGTCGAGGAAGCGGTTCGACTCGCCGCCAGAGGGCTCGACACGTGATCCTGATGATCGACAACTACGATTCGTTCACCTGGAATCTCGTCCAGTACATCGGCGAGATCGCCGAGACGCCCCGCGTGGTGCGAAACGACGAGATCACCGTCGAGGAGATCGAGCGCCTGAAGCCGGACGCCATCGTGATCTCGCCCGGGCCCGGCCGCCCGAAGGACGCGGGCATCTGCCTCGACGTGGTCCGCCGCTACTCCGGAACGATCCCCCTCCTCGGCGTGTGCCTCGGGCATCAATGCATCGGCGAAGCCTTCGGAGGCTCCATCGTTCGCGCGGAACGCCTCGTCCACGGGAAGACCTCGGCGGTGATCCACACCGGCCGGGGCATCTTCCTCGACATCGACAACCCGTTTCAGGCGACGCGGTACCACTCGCTCCTGATCGCGCGCGAGGGGCTGCCGGCCAGCCTCGACGTGATCGCGTGGACGCCCGAGAACGAAATCATGGCGATCCGGCATCGCGAGCACGAGACGTGGGGCGTCCAGTTCCACCCGGAATCGATTCTTACTTTGCAGGGGAAGGACCTGCTCCGGAACTTTCTGAGGATCACGGCGGGGCTTCGGCCCGCCGGTGCGTCCGCCGCGCGGTAGCGCCGCGGAGTTCGCGGCGCGATGATCTCCCTCCACCTGCCCAGGCTTCGCGAGGGGGCCACGCTGACCCGCGAGGAAGCCGCCAACGCGGTGCGCGCGATGATGCGCGGCGAGGCCGAAGATCCGGACATCGCGGAATTCCTGACGCTACTGGCCACCCGCGGCGAGACCGATGACGAGCTCTTGGGGGGCGCGGAGGCGCTTCGGGCCGAGGCGATTCCGTTTCCCGGGGAGCGCGGCGACCTTCTCGACACGTGCGGCACCGGCGGCGACGCATCGGGCACGTTCAACATCTCGACGGCGGTGGCCTTCGTCGTGGCCGGCGCCGGCGTTCGGGTCGCCAAGCACGGAAACCGCTCCGTCTCGAGCAAGTGCGGAAGCGCCGACCTCCTCGAGGCGCTCGGGGCCGCGATCGATCTCGGCCCGGACGCTGCGGCTCGCGTTTTGGACGAAACCGGCTTCACGTTTCTCTACGCGCGCCGCTACCACCCGGCCATGAAGCGCGTCGCCGCCGTTCGTCAGAGCTTGGGAATCCGAACGCTCTTCAACTGGCTCGGCCCGCTGGCCAATCCCGCGCGGGCCAGCCATCAGCTCCTCGGCGTTCCGGACGGGAAGCGCGCGTGGGGCGTGGCGCGCGTCCTGTCGGGGCTCGGCGTCACGCGTGGCCTCGTCGTGCACGGCGCCGGCGGTTTGGATGAACTGGCCCTCGCGCCGGGGAACATCGCGATCGAGACGGGCGTCGCCATGCCCGAAGGAAAGTCGTGGGCAGTCGACCCGCCGTCGCTCGGTCTCCCGCACGCGCCGGCAGAATCGCTTCGGGGCGGGGACGCGAACCGGAACGCGGCGATCTTGCGCGGTATTCTGTCGGGCGAACGCGGCCCGGCTCGCGACGCCGTGGTTCTGAACGCGGCGGCCGCGCTCACGATCGCCGGAAGGACCGCCACCCTGGCGGACGGGGCGCGGCTCGCCCGCGAGATGCTCGACGAGGGCGCGGCGCTTCGCACGATGGAACGCTACGTGGCCGCGTCGCGGCGGGAAGGAGCCGTGTGAGCGATTTCCTGGCCGTTATGGCGCGGGAGCGGCTAGAGTCCGTCCTTCGCGGGGCGGCGCGCGAGCCCATTCCGGCGCTTCGCGCCCGGGCCGAGGAGCGGCTCGGAGACAAGCGATCCTTCGAGGAGGCGCTTCGCCGGCCTTCCGGGGGCCCGCTCCGGGTCGTGGCCGAAGTGAAGCAAGCGTCCCCGTCCGCGGGCGTGCTCCAGGCGTCGTACGACCCGGCCGGGCTCGCGAAGGAGTACGAAGCGTGCGGCGCCGCGGCCATCTCCGTGCTCACCGAGCCGTCGCGATTCCTGGGGTCGGTGCGCCATCTGGAGCAGGCGCGAGACGCGGTCGGGGTACCGGTCCTACTCAAAGACTTCGTCGTGCACGAGCGTCAGCTCTACGAGGGCGCCGCACACGGGGCCGATGCCGCGCTCCTGATCGTCGCAATGCTGAAGCCGGACCAGCTTCGGGACTACGCGGCCCTGACAAGAGAGCTTGGAATGACGGCGCTCCTCGAAGTGCACGAGGAGCGGGAGATCGACGCGGCGCTCTCGCTCGAGGGCGCGATCGGGGTGAACAATCGTGATCTTCGCACGCTGGCAATCCGACCGGGCCACGCCGAGCGGCTTCTCGCACAGATCCCGGCGGATCGGATCCGGATCGGCGAGAGCGGCTATCGCACGCGTGCGGAGGTCGACACGCTCGCGCGGGCCGGGGCCGACGCCGTGTTGATCGGCGAGTCGCTACTTCGTGCCGCGTCCCCGAGCGAGGCGTTTCGCGCGCTGTTCGATGGCCAGGAAGGGGATCGGGATCGCCGATGAGGACGCGAATCAAGGTTTGCGGCATCACGAATCCGGGCGACGCGACCGACGCGCTCGACGCGGGCGCCGACTACCTCGGCCTCGTCTTCACGGAGAGTCCCCGCCACGTGTCCCTCGACGACGCGCGACGGATTCGCGCGGCCGTCCCGGACGGGACGCCATTGGTGGGCGTGTTCGCCGACGAGACGCCGGACCTCGTTCTGCCGATCGCGGAGACGCTCGGTCTCATGGCAATTCAGGTGCGCGGCTGGTTGGACCAAATGGAGCCTCCTGGTCTCGAGGTTTGGCACGTCATCCGCGGCGAGACGCTGCCGAAGCCGACCTCGCTTCCCATGATCCCACTTCACACCTATCACCTCGACGCGCACGATCCCGTGCGTCCGGGCGGAACAGGACAGGTCGCGGACTGGGCGTGGGCCAAGCGGGCCGTCGAGAGCGGGCTTCGCGTCTTCGTCGCCGGCGGCCTCACGGCGGAAAACGTGGACCGCCTGGTGCTGGACGTGCGGCCGTTCGGCGTCGACGCATCGAGCGGCCTCGAGTCGACGGTCGGGCGAAAGAGCGGCGAGCGGATGCGGGCCTTCGTGGAACGCGTGCGCGCGTCGGACCGCGCCCGTCCGAAGCGCTCATGACCCGCGAGGCGAAACCGAAGCCCCCCGACGCGAAATCCCCCGACGCCCCAGGACGGTTCGGAGAGTACGGAGGACAATACGTCCC
>DATEND010000321.1:0-2502 GCA_035275245.1 Candidatus Eiseniibacteriota bacterium | reverse complement strand
GAGGACTCGATTTCCGCGTCCACCCGGCCTTCATTCCCAAGCGCTACCTCTTGGCGTCGGTGCGCGACGAGTTCAACGCGGTCTATCTGCGCGGCGAGGCCTCCGGTTCGATGATGCTCTATGGGAAGGGCGCGGGTGCTTTGCCCACCGCCCAGGCGGTGCTCGGCGACGTCATGGCCGTGGCGCGCGAGTCGCGCATCCGCGCGGGAACCAAGGCCGGTGCCGCGTCCGACGCGAACGCTCCGCGGCGTCGGCCGGCGACGGTCGCGTCGGAGGACGAGCGGGTAACGCTCGACGACATCCAGACGCGCTACTACCTTCGACTTCTCGTCGAGGATCAGACGGGCGTGCTCGCCCAGATCGCCCATCGGCTCGGCGCGTCGCGCGTCGGGATCGCGCAGATGTTCCAGGCGCCCGGGCTAAGGGGCGAGGCGGAGATCACCATCCTGACCCACGAAGCCCGAGATCGGGATACGCGCGACGCCGTGAAGGCGATCGCGGCGCTCCCGAGCGTTCGCCGTGCCCCGCGCGCAATCCGGATCTTCGACCTATGACCCCACACGCGCCCGAAGCCGCCAAGGCCCACGAGGGAAACTGGCGCGGGGTCGTCCGCGAATTCAGGGACATCCTGCCGCCGATTCCCGAAGAGGCCATCGTCACACTCCTCGAAGGGAACACGCCGCTCGTTTCGGCGCCGCGCCTCGGGGCGCTCATCGCGCCGGGCCTCGCCCTCCATCTCAAGATCGAGGGACAGAATCCGACCGGATCGTTCAAGGACCGCGGGATGACCGTCGCGGTGTCGCGTGCGGTCGCCGCGGGTGTTACGGCGGTGCTCTGCGCCTCCACCGGGAACACGTCGGCCTCCGCCGCCGCCTATGCCGCCCGGCGCGGGCTTCGCTGCGTCGTCGTGATCCCAGGCGGTCAGATCGCTTTGGGCAAGCTGGCGCAGGCGATGATCTACGGCGCCCGCGTGGTCGCGGTGGAGGGCAACTTCGACGCCGCGCTCGAGCTGGTCCGCACGCTCGCCGGCGAGGGATCGGTCTGCGTCGTGAACTCCATCAACCCCGACCGAATCGAAGGACAGAAGACGATCGCCTATGAAATCGCGACGTCGCTCGGACGCGTCCCCGACGTCCACGCGCTCCCCGTGGGCAACGCGGGGAACATCACGGCGGCGTGGAAGGGATGGGTCGAGCGGGCGCGCGCGATGGGCGGCGGCACGCCTCGAATGCTGGGGTTCCAGGCCGAGGGCGCGGCGCCGATCGTGCGCGGCGCGCGCGTGGCGGATCCGAAGACGATCGCGACCGCGATCAAGATCGGGAATCCGGCGTCGTGGGAAGGGGCCGTGCGCGCGCGCGACGAATCGGGAGGTCAAATCGGCATGGTGAGCGACGACGAGATCCTCGCCGCGTATCGACTCCTGGCCGAGACCGAGGGCGTGTTCGTGGAGCCGGCATCCGCGGCGGGCGTGGCCGGCCTCCTGAAGCTCGGCGCGGCGGAAGCGCTCAAGGGCGTCGGCGTCGCGGTGGCGACCGTGACCGGACACGGGCTCAAGGACCCGGAACGCGCGGTCGCGATCTCGACGAAGGTCGAGACCGTGAAGGCGGATCCGTCGCTTCTCCGAAAGCTGATTCTCGAATGATCCGCTGGACCGCCGTGGCGCCGGCGTCGACCTCGAACCTGGGCCCCGGCTTCGACTGCTTGGGACTCGCTCTGAACCTCCGACTGAAAGCAACCGCTACCCGGATCGACGCCGGCTTTCGAATCGCGCGGCGCGGGGAGGGGAGCGATCTCGCGATCGACCCGCACTCGGACGCCGTCCTCGCGTCCTTCCGGCGCCTCTGCCGTGTGGCGGGAGCGCCGACGCCGACGATCTCGCTCGCGATCGATTCCTCGATTCCCGTGGCGCGCGGTCTCGGTTCGAGCGCCGCCGCGATCGTGGCGGGGCTCACGCTCGCGAACCGCTGGCTCAAGGACCGATTCACCAAGGAGGAGCTTCTCGCCGAGGCGATCCGAATCGAGGGGCATCCGGACAACGTGTCCGCCGCGATTTTCGGAGGGCTCACGCTCTCCCTTCCGCGGGCCGACGGCACCGTGGAGGCGCTCCGGCTCGGGCCGCCGCGGGGGATCGCGCTCACGCTCGTGATCCCCGAGATTCGGGTGAGCACCGAGAAAGCGCGGTCGCTGCTTCCGAAGACGGTGTCGCTCGCCGACGCCGCGGCCAACACCGCGCGGGCGCTGGCGCTCTTTCACTCGTTCGAGCGGCGCCGGTTCGATCTCTTGGCCGATGCGCTCCACGACGTGTACCATGTGCCGCATCGCGCCCGCCTGATTCCCGCCTACGCGCGGGTCGTGGAGGCGGGAATGCGCGCCGGCGCGGCCGGCGTCACGATCAGCGGAAGCGGACCGACGCTTCTCGCGTTCCATCCGCCGCGGGCGGGCCAGCGCGTCGGCGCCGCAATGGTGCGCGCCTTCGCCCGGGCCAGGGTCAAGGCGCGCGCG
>DATEND010000320.1:0-5703 GCA_035275245.1 Candidatus Eiseniibacteriota bacterium | reverse complement strand
TTCCGCTCCGGCGAAGGGGCATCGGGCGTATTCCACGTTCCGTGGGCCCGATCGGCGAGCATGTCATCGAGCGTGAAAATGCCCCGCGCATCGAGGATGGAGAGATCGAGGCCTTCGGAGTCGGAGAGGTTGTTGCCCTTGAAGCTCGAGCCGGTCTCGATGGGCCAGCCGATCCACCATGCGCTCACGTTGGATCGCCGCGCATCGCCGCGCGCCCACCCGGCGCGCTCCTCGAGCGGCTTCGCCGGCCCGGGCACGGCGATCATGGGCGAGCGGGTCATCGTAACGGCCGATTCGGACGTCTCGCGATCCGGCTCCTTCGCGGCGAGGGCGTTCTGCGGTGCCAAGGGTTCGAGGATCGCGAGCGGCACGACCAGCACCGCCGCCGCCGCCATGGCCGAGGCCGCCACGCGCAACCCCACCGCGCGGCGGTTCAGGCGCGGATCCAGGACCGCGAGCAACCGGCCCTCGAGGCTCGACGGTCGGGCGAACGCAACCGCCCCGAGCGCCGCGAGCCGCTTGGCGCGAAGCGAGCGCACCATGGCGAGCAGCTGGTCCGCATAGTCGCTCGCGCGCGTACGTGCCGCCAGCACACGGTCGTCGCACGCCCGCTCGCGCTCGCTCCGCATCTGCGAGGCGGCCCACCAGACCGCCGGATGGAACCAGAAGAACGCGCAGGCAACCTGGGAGACCGCCTGCGTGAGGCAATCGTGACGCTGGACGTGCGCGAACTCGTGGAGGAGCACCGCTCGGCGAAGCTCGACCGGCCAATCGTCGGATCCTTCCGGAAGGAGAACGCGCGGCCGAACGATTCCGAAGGCAACCGGCATCTGGACGGCCCCTCCTCGGAGCAGCGCGATGGGTCGCCTGAAACCCAGCCGCTCGGTGGCTTCGATCGCGAGGGCATCCCACTCGCTGTCCCGCACCGGGCGTGCGCCGCGGAGGAGACGGCGCAGCTCGAGATGTCCTGCCACGAAGGCGCCGAGCACCACGAGCCCGCCGAACGCCCAGAGCACCAAGCCGAGGCCCGGCCACGACACGGACCGCGGGCCGGCTCCGGCACCGGCCTCGAACGCCTTGGCGTCACCGCTTGCCGGCCTGGGGTCGTCCGATGATGGCTTGGCCTCAGGAGCTGACTGCGGAATTGGATCCGTCGCGATGGCGACGTCTCGTGTCGGCGCGGGCTCGTATTGGACGGCGAGCGCCGGTTCTTGACGCGCGCTGGGCGAAAGCCAGGCGAGGGCAGGCGCACTGACCTTCCACGCGGGAAGGGAAGCGAGCAGTGCCGGAAGGGCGACCACCCCGACAAGCGCGCACGTCCACACCAGGTGGCGATGCGCCGCAGACGCCCCGCGCAGCAACTGGACCACGATGGCCGCTCCCGCCAAGAGCACGGTGCCCTTCAAGGTGACCTCGACAAGGAATTCAAACGCCGCGGACGACGCGGCTCCGAAGAACAGGTTGGCAAGGGTCACGGTGTCACCTCCCCTGGCGTCGCGCGGACGCGATCAGGCGTTCGAGGCGCTCGAGTTCGTCGTCGCTCATGCTGGCTGAGGAAGATTCGAGCAGCGCGGCAACGGCGTTTTCAGTGGAATTGTTGAACAGCCGCTTCACCACGTCCTTGAGGATGGACCGACGCGCCCGATCGCTCGGGATCACGGGGAGATACATGTAGCGCGGGCCGTCCTGGCGATGCCTAAGGTGTCCCTTTTCCTCGAGGATGCGAAGCATCGCGCGGACCGTGGAGTAGCTGGGCGGATCTTCGAGGGCCGCCCGGACGTCTGCGACCGTGGCGCGCCCGAGCGTGTAGACGACTTCCATGATCTGACGCTCGCGACTCCCGAGCTGAGTGTGCAACTTCGCCTTCATCGGATCCCTCCGCCGGTGACGGTGTGGCACTGCTGGTTCACTAGCACAGTGCTAGTATATTAGCACATTGGGAGCCGCGCAAGAATTATTTTCGACCCTAATTGAACCGACGCGGGATCGGGGCCGGTCCAGGCGCAAACGGCTCCCTAATCCTGGTAGAATCGTGCTCCACGGGCGCCCTGGTTCGAGCCCGGCACTGACCCTCGTGTGAATCAAGGAGAAGAGATGTCGACAGCGACCACGGTCACACCCGCCGAGCTACGTTTTGCCGCGCGGTCAGCATCCGCGACGAGCCATCCGGGAACGATACGGGCCCACTATCCATTCTGGGACGCGCAGTACCGGCCCTTCCTTCTGCTTGCGGCCGCGGCAATCCCGGTCGAGCGGTTCGACTTCAAGCCGACCCCCCAGATGTTCACGGCCCACCAGATCCTGGTTCATATTGCCGAGACCGAGCGGGGCTGGATCGACGGCGTCGTGGAGGGCGCGGCGGTCGAGGATTGGGTCGTCCCACATGAGGACCAAAAACAGGGATGGGTCACGGTCGTTGACGCGCCCAACCATGCCTCGCTCTACGCGATGCTCGAGAAGGCGCACCGGAGCACGCAGCGCTGGCTGGACATGCCCGTGTCGGAGCTGTCGCGCGTCAGCACTTGGAAGGGCGATGCCGGGGCGGAGCGGCGGGCCTCACTCCACTGGATCTTGGATCACCTGCAGGAGCATGAGATCCACCACAGGGCCCAGCTGAATCTCTATCTCCGCCTCATGGGGATCGAACCGCCGTCGATTTAGGCGATCGTGCGGAGCGGCGCCGCGTTCACTTGGCGGTCGCCAGCACCTTCTCTCTCGCAGCGGCGAAGATGGGCAGGGCGCGCTCGATCATCTCCTCCGTTCCGGTTACGGAAGCTCGAAGGTAACCCTTCATGTGGACCACGCTGCCCGGGAGGCAGAACACGCCATCCTTGGCCAGGATGCCGGCAAACGCGACATCGTCCTCGATCGGAGCGCGCGGCATGATGTAGAAGGCTCCCTCGGGCGATCGTACCTCGTACCCGCAATCGCGTAGGCCGTTGACGAAGCGGTCGCGCCGCCGCTGGAGCCCCGCGACATCGATTGAGATCCCTTCGAGGTCCGGAAGACTGTGCTGCATCAGGGCGCTCGTCATGGCCCACCCGCACAGAATCTGGCTGGACAGCATGATCGTGCGCAATTCCTCGACGTGGTCCATCCTCGGCGAGAGCGCGATGTATCCGATGCGCTGGCCCGGGGTCAGGAGCGTCTTCCCGTAGCTGTAGACCATGATCGTGTTCTTGTAGAACTTCGTCGGCGAGTGGAACGTCGCGCCGTCGTAGACGACCTTGCGATACACCTCGTCCGACACCAGATAGATCGGGCGCGCGATGCGCTTGCTCGCCGCTTCGAGAATGGCGCTGATGCGCTTGAGCGTATCCGGCGCGTAGACTCGCCCGGTTGGATTGTTCGGCGAATTGAGGATCACGAAACGCGTCCGCTCGGTGATCGCTCGTTCCATGGCCTCGAGATTCGGATCGAACGTCTCGGGATCGACGCCGATGACCACCGGCTTCCCGCCTCGCTGCAGAATCATCCCTTCGTAGAAGAACCATGGCGGGCTGTTGACGATTACCTCGTCATCCGGGCCGATCAGCGCGTTCATGACGACGAGGAGCGCACCCGTAGCACCGTTCGTCATGAAGATGTTCTCTGGGGGGTAATCGAGGTCCGTGAGGTCCTGCAGAGTCCGGCAAACGATCTTCCGAGACTCCGGCTCGCTCATCTTGTAGGCGTACCACGTGGGATTCTTAGGCGTGGCCGCCTCACGAAGGGCGGTCACGAACTCGGGCATCGGCATCGTTTGTGGATTCCCGAGGGCGAAGTCACAGTAGGTGTCGCCGCCCTCGGCAACCCAGCGCTCATAGGTCGTAATGAAGCCATAGATCGGGATGATCTGTTTGTGGGCGCTCTGAACGTGCATCGGGGTACGTGGCGGAAACATGGGGATCCTCACTCTTGGGCAGGGACGGGTCGCCGAAGAGCATAAGCTAGCAGCCCCCGGCGAGGAATCGGCAATGGATGAGGGGCGGAGGACTGGGTACACTCAGCCCATGAGCCTGTCGTCGGGCACCCGGATCGGTAATTACGAGGTCGTCACCCCGCAGGGCTCCGGGGGAATGGGTGAAGTCTATCGCGCCCGCGACACCCGCCTCGACCGCACCGTTGCCATCAAGTCCCTCCCGCACGCCTTCGCCGCCGAGCCCGAGCGCTTGGCGCGATTCGAGCGCGAGGCGAAGCTGCTCGCCTCCCTCAGCCATCCGAACATCGCCGCGATTTATGGGCTCGAGGAAGTGAATGGGAGTCCGTACCTCGTGCTCGAGTTCGTCGAGGGGGAAACCATCACGGAGCAGCTGGCTCGCGGCCCCTTTTCGGTGCGCGAGGCCCTGGACGTCGCGATCCAAGTCGCCTCGGCCATCGAGGCCGCTCACGCCCGCGGAATCGTCCATCGCGATCTGAAGCCGGGCAACGTCATGCGCAGTCCGCTCGGAATCGTGAAGGTGCTCGACTTCGGGCTCGCGAAGGGCGGAGCTAGGGAGGATGGCTCAGGCGAAGTCCTGTCCGCCTCGCCCACCCTAGCGGCGTCCGGCACCGCGCAGGGCGTGGTCCTTGGCACCGCTCCCTACATGAGCCCGGAACAGGCTCGCGGCAAGGCCGTGGATCGGCGCACGGACGTCTGGGCCTTCGGGTGCTTCGTGTTCGAATGCCTGGCGGGACGACGCGCCTTCGTCGGGGAAACGACCTCCGATGTGATCGCGCGGATTCTGGAGCGGGAGCCCGATTGGAACGTGATGCCCGCCGGCGTGCCATCCCGCCTCCGGGACCTGGTGCGGCGCTGCCTGACGAAGGAGGTCGAGAAGCGGCCTCGCGACATCGGTGATCTGCGCCGCGAGATGGACGACATCGTCGCGCAGATGTCCCTGCCAGCCTCGCACTCTACCGGGGCTACCGTGCTCCCGTCCCTGGCCGTTCTGTACTTCGAGAATTTGTCGAGCGATTCCGACAACGAATACTTCTGTTCGGGGATCACCGAGGACATCCTGACCGACCTATCGCGGATCAGGGGCCTGCGCGTCGCGTCCCGGAATGCCGTGGAGCGCTACCGAGGCGCTCCGGTCGACCTGCCTCGTGTCGCGTCCGAGCTTGGAGTGATCTCCGTGCTCGAGGGCAGCGTTCGGCGCTCCGGCGATCGCGTCCGAATCTCCGCGCAGCTGATCAACGCCGCGGACGGATTCCACCTCTGGGCGGAGCGCTACGACCGCAAGCTGGACGACGTGTTCGCGGTTCAGGAGGAGATCGCGAAGTCCATCGCGGAGGCACTGCGGGTAACTCTAACCCCGAAGGAATCGAAGGGCCTCGTCAAGAACCGCCCCGACGACGCGCGCGCTTACGATCTGTATCTCCGGGGACGAGCGCGGTACGGAGCTTACACGCCCGAGGGCATCCAGGAGGCGCTCGAGTTGTTTCAGCAAGCGCTTGGTTTGGACTCCGGGTACGCACTCGCCTGGGCCGGCGTCGCCGACTGTCATGGTCAGATGCTGCAATACGGTGCTGCGGAGGATTCGCAAAAGACGGCGAAGTTGGGGCTCGAGGCGGCGCGCCGCGCGATCGCCTTGAGCCCCCGGCTTGCGGAGGGTCACAAGGCGGAGGCGCTGGTGCTGAAGTTCATCGGCGATCGGGCGGGGTCCTATGCGGCGCTCCAGAAGGCGCTGGAATCCAACTCCCGCTTCACGCCGGCACTGATCAACCTCGGTGTCGACGCTA
>DATEND010000319.1:0-3136 GCA_035275245.1 Candidatus Eiseniibacteriota bacterium | reverse complement strand
GACACGAGGAGCTCGGAGCCCGGCCGCCGCCGGCTCTCCCTGTACGCACGCTCGAGTGCCCGGTAATCGTTGCTCATCGCCACCGGCCACTGAAGGCCCGACCGAGAATCCCGGAATCGCGGCGCGCCTGCCATGTAACGGAACATGCCCGTGAAGGACGCCCGCGGCTCCATGGGCTCGAAAGCCGCGCGCCGCGTCAAGTCGTACGCTTGCCTCGAGTCGGTGCGTCGACTCTCCCGGTCGAGTTTCCGGAGCGTTTGCCGGTTCCGGACCAACCAGGTTGCTCCGGCACCACCGTCGTCGAGCGTGAGCGTTCGGCCGTCCCTCGACAATGACCACGCGCCCACCGTGTAGACGCTCTCGTCGCGTCCTTCTCGGAAGTGGGTGAGGCGTTGCATGTAGGCGCCGCCGGGAAGCAGGTTGATCTGGTGGCGGATTCCCATGCAGTCGGGGCACGTCACGACGCCAATGAAGGTTCCGGGCAACGTTCCCAGCGCGGCCTCCGAGCCCCGCCGGTCCCATTCCCGGCCCTTGCCCCGATACCGATCCCCGTCTCGCTCCCCACCGTCGTCCCAGTCCTGATCCGCGTTCTCCTCTAGGTCCCCTTCCCATTCCCTGTCTCGATCCGCGTCCTCCGCGGTCGCGGCACGCATGAGCACCGTGATTCGATTCTCCTGGTCCTGCGCGGGCTCCCGGTATGCCTCGGTCCCGGTGAAGCGAAGTCGCCCCTCCGCATAGAGACTGGCCCGAATCACGTACGTTCGCCGAGGGTCCAGGCGGCGCGTGTCGATCGCCAGCTCGAACGCGATTGGAACGGCGCCCGGCCGCTCATTGCGCACGCGAGCCAGCGTTTCACCGGGGCCATCGGACCGAGGCTGCCGCTCGAGTCGGGCTTCGAATGCGGCGCCGCGCGGGAGCGCGATGCGTTCGCGATAGGTGGCGAAGCCGACGATCCGGACCTCGGCGGCGGCTGCGGGGCTCGGCGCGCCGAGGCTCCAGGGGAGGGTCAGCACGGCGAGGACTGCGAATGCGGATCGGAGGGTGGGAGCGTTCATCGGAGCCTCCTTCGAACGGCGTGAGCACGAAGGATCAATCCTGCTAGACTCGTCGCATGGGACTACCTCCACGGAGCCCAGTATCGCCCCATTGGCTCGCTGGCGCGATCCTCTTCTTGGCGGCGTGCTGCCCCGCCGTCGACGCCCAAGCCCAGGGGCCGAGTCAAAGCAGCACACCTGTCCCCGGGACTCCCCGCGTGAAATACGGCAACACCGCGTTCGGCTATTCGCTACTGGGTACGGCGCTCCCCTGCGTCGCGAGCGCAGTCCTGCTTTCCAACGACAACGTGCGCACCGGGCCGGGGCTCCTTCCTACCGCGGCCGGATATCTTGCCGGGCCATCCCTGGGCCATTTCTATGCGGGACGGCCCAAGCGCGCCTGGCTCGGCATCGGGGTTCGTTCGGCTTCGGCGCTCGCCTTCGGCATCGGGCTCGCGATCGAGGAGGAGAAGGGCAACGACGCGCCTTCGGCCAACCTTCTCATGGTCGGTGGTTTCTGCGTGGGACTGACGTCGGCCGTCTTCGACGTGTTCGACGCGCCAAGGTCCGCACGGCTCCACAACGAGGAACTGGGAGAGGGGCACATTCGTCTGACGCCGGCCACCGTGGCGCGGGCGCCGGGTCTACGCGCCGACCTCACCTTCTAGCCGCCGCGCCCCGCTTCTCCGCCACGTCAGTGAATCGAGGCGGGCGACTCCGGGGCTTCCCCTTCGAGCAGCGCCTTGAGCTTCGAGAGAGCGCGCTGCTCCAGCTGACGAATCCGCTCCCGTGAGAGGCCGAACTCGATCCCCGTTTCGGCAAGCGTCCGCGTCCGGTCGTGGTAAAAGCCGTATCGGAAGCGGAGGATCGCCTCCTCCCGCTGCGTGAGCTTCTTCAGCATTTCGTTCAAATGCTGATCGCGGAGCTGCATCTCGATGATCTCGTCGATCGAGGGCGGCTGCTCCACGGCCTCCGATTCGACGAGGTGATGGAACGCATCATTCGATAAATCGACGTCGAGCGACCGCACCGAGTGCGCGAGCGTTTCGAGCCGCTTCGCGCGGGTCATTGGGATGCCCATGGCACGCGCGACCTCTTCGAGGCCCGGCATCCGCCGCGTCTCGGTCTCCAGGCGCCGCTGGATCGCGATGAACCGGCGCATCATCTGCAACACGTGGATCGGGATCCGGACCGTGCGCGACTGGTTCGCGACGCCGCGCGCCAGCGCTTGCCGGATCCACCACGTGGCGTAGGTCGCGAAGTGGATGCCGCGATCGACGTCGAAGCGGTCGACGGCCGTGATCAGGCCCAGGTTCCCCTCCTCGACCAAGTCGAGGAATTCCACGCCGCGATTTCGGTACGCCCGCGCCTGGGACACGACGAGGCGGAGGTACGAGAGAATGAGCCTCTTTCGCGCTTCCTCCTTGCCCTCCCGCATTTCCGTCCAGAGCCTGTGTTCGTCCTCCCGCTCGAGGATCGGGTAGCGTTGAATTTCCTTCATGTAGCGGCGTTCCAGATCGCCAAGTCCACGGCCGGTCTCGTCGGATTCGTGCGGCGCCGGCTCGCGGGGAGGCGCCTGCTCGGGGAGCGCCACGCCGTTCCGGCGCGCCTCGGCCAGGAAGAGATCGAACGCGGTGGGTTCGAAATCGGGAGAGTGGAGGAGCCGATCGAGGGTGTCTTCGTCCAGCGAGCCCTGGTCGAGGCCTTGCCGCAACGCCTCGGAGAGATCGGCGACGAATCGGCGGGATCCGGTGGGCATTGCTTCCCTCACGACGTCCGGATCCGGAACTCGCGAACGCCGGCGGGTGGGTGCCACTCCACCGAAACGTTCGCCACCTGAGCGTGAGGGGGGCCTTCGTTCAACTCGCGGAGCAACGTCTCGAGCGCGTCTCGGGGCCCCTCGGCCTCTACCTCGACCGAGCCGGCCGGGAGGTTGCGAACCGACCCGGCCACTCCGAGCGCTTCGGCCCGCTCACAGACGAAGTAGCGGAACCCCACGCCCTGAACACGCCCCGACACGCGTGCGACGAATCGCTCGACGCCCGGCGGCGTCACGAAACGTCGCTTCTCGGGCCGCGTCGGCCCGCGCGGCCCCAACGGCC
>DATEND010000318.1:0-7231 GCA_035275245.1 Candidatus Eiseniibacteriota bacterium | reverse complement strand
CTCCTTCTCGCGCAGCGACGTGACGTCGGCATTGCCGAGGGTCGCCCCGGAATCCGCGATGGCGGTCAGGACTTCGATCTCGCGGCGGAGCCCCGTCACTTCTCGTCCCACGGTCGAAAGCGTCGACAGGGTTTCCTCGAGATAGGGGATCAGCCGGTTGGCTTCCTCGAGCGAGAAGATCTTGTTCCGCATTCGTTCCACGAAACGACTCTAGCATCCCCTCCCAGAGCCTTGCAACCGACCGGCGAATCTGCAAGGCTTCTGACAATGGCCTTAGACCGCCCGATCTCCCGTCGTCTCTTCCTCCGCGGCGGCGCCCTCGTTTCGTCCGCGATCCTGGCCGGAATCCCCCGGGTCCCCTGGTTCCATGGGGACGCGTCCGGGGAGGCGGAAGCCGCCATCATGGGGATCGGCCAGGAGCTCCGGGACGTCCTGAACGAGGAGACGGTCAACCGGATCCTCGTCGAAGCCCTCGCTCGCGGCGGCGACTTCGCCGACCTCTTCGCCGAACAGCGGTTCCGCACGAACATCGTTCTCTCCGAGGGAAGAATCGAGTCGGTCACCTATGGATATCCACGCGGCGCCGGCGTTCGCGTCTCGCGCCGGAATCAGACCGGCTATGCCTTCTCCGACGAGATCGTCTACAACACGCTCCTCGACGCGGCGCGCGTGGCCTCGGCCGTGGTCGAGAACCAAAGCCCCATGTCTCCGATCGACGTCACGCGAAGAAACGTGGTTCCGCCGTTTCCGCTCAATCTGCCCGTGCCGCTCATGGACGAGTCACGGAAATTCGACATGCTTCATCGGATGGACGCGGCCGCGCGCGCGTACGATCCGAGAATCGTCTCGGTTCGGGTCGAGTACGTCGACGAAGTGCGGGACGTGCTGATCGGAACCTCGGACGGCGGCTACTTCGTCGATCGCCAGTTCCTCGTCGGCGTGGCTTGCACGCCGACCGCGGTCTCGGGCGCCGAGCGCCGGTCCGGTCTCTCGAGCCTCGGCGGGCGCGTCGACGAGGGCTACCTCGTTTCGGTGGATCCCGAGCGGGTGGCCCGCGAGGGGGCTCGTCAGGCGGTCGCGCTCCTCGCGGCGGGGCCGGCCCCCGCCGGGCCCATGCCGGTCGTGATCGGTCCGGGCTGGGGCGGCGTGCTGGTGCATGAATCGCTCGGACACGCGTCGGAAGGGGATCGCATTCGCCGGGGCACGTCGATCCTGGCGGGACAGCTCGGCGCTCGCGTGGCGGCGCCGTCGGTGCGCATCGTGGACGACGGGCGCTGGCCCCATGGCCGCGGTTCGTTCGCGATCGACGACGAAGGGACGCTGGCGCAAAGGACCGTCCTCGTCGAAGGGGGCTTCCTGCGTTCCTACCTGCTCGACAAGCAGAGCGCCGGCTTGCTCGGCCTCAAATCCACCGGGAACGGCCGCCGGGAGTCGTACCGGAAGTGGCCTATCCCACGCATGACGAACACCTACATCGATCGCGGCACCGCCGATCCTTCGTCGCTCTTGAGCGGCATCAAGCGCGGCTTCTTCGCGGCGCAGATGGGCGGCGGCAGCGTCGATTCGACGAGCGGGAACTTCAACTTCGCGGTCCGCGAGGGATACTGGATCGAGGACGGTCGGATCACGAAGCCCGTCCGAAGCGCGGTTCTGATCGGAAACTCGCTCGAGACCCTGAAGCGGATCGAGGGGATCGGGAACGATCTGAGCGTGGAGCACTCGCGCGGGACGTGCGGCAAGGATGGGCAGATGGTGCCGGTTGGCGTCGGGCAGCCGACGATCCGATTCTCCGAAATCACCGTCGGGGGCACGTCGATCTAGCCATGGCCACCTTCACGCCAAAGGAGATCATGGACCGCGTCCGCTCTCAGGCGGAACGCTCGGGGGCCGCCGAGGCGGAAACCTATCTGGAGGTGGTCCGCTTCCGGGAAGTCCGCATCCGCCAGCGCGAGATCGAGCTGCTCCAGCAGTCCGCCATTCAGGGCCTCGGGCTTCGCATCTATCGGGATCGCCGGATGGGCTTCATGTATACGACCGATCTCAGGGCGCCGGTCCTGGATGAAATGGTGAACCGCGTCATCGCCTTGGCCGGCCAGGCCACCCCGCGCGACGAGAACAAGCTTCCGGACGAAATCCCGCCGCAGACCCAGGAGCTCGAGATCTACGACGACGCGGTCGCGCGGCTCCAGCCGACCGAGCAGATCGCCCTGGCGCGCGCCGCCGAGGAGAACGCGTTCGCCCGCGACAAGCGGATCCGGACGACGCAGGACGCGCGTTGCGGGATGCAGGTGAACGAGGTCCACTTCAGCAACACCTTCGTCGGCTACCAGACCTACCGGGCGACGACCTGCTGGCTCTCGGTGGGCGCCATCGCCACGGACGGCGTGAAGAAGCGCGAGGGATTCTTCGGCGATCGGAAGCGGATCCTTCTCGACCTGGAGACGCCGGAGCGCGTGGGACGGAAGGCCGCCGATCGCGCGCTCACCAAGCTCGGCGCGGCGCCCGTTCCGTCGGCCAACGTGCCCGTCATATTCGAGAACGAGGTCGCGGGACAGTTCCTGAGCGGCCTCGTCGGGGCGTTCAGCGGCCAGAACGTTCTGGAGAACCGCTCGTTCCTGGCGGCGAGCCTCGGCAAGACGGTGGCTTCGCCGTTGGTCACGATCTCCGACGAAGGGCTTCTCCGCCGCGGCCTCGGCACGCGGCCATTCGACGGCGAGGGGGTGCAGACCCGAAACACGATCGTGGTGGACCGCGGCGTCTTGAGCGCGTTCCTCAACACCTCCGTCTCCGGGCGGCGGCAGGCGCGCGCTTCGACCGGCAACGCGAACCGCTCCTACGACACGCTGCCCGCGATCGGCCCCACGAATTTCCATATCGAGCGCGGCGGCACGCGCCCCGACAAGATGATCTCCGAGGTCGCGAAGGGCCTCTACGTGACGGGCCTCGCCGGTTTCGGGATCGACGTCGTCTCGGGCGAGTTCAGCCAGCAGGTGGAGGGGCGGTGGATCGAGGGCGGGAAGCTGGCCCAGCCGGTCGAGGGGATCACGCTCGGTGGAAAGCTGGCGGATATGCTCCTCGGAATCGATTCCGTCGGCAACGACCTCGAGTACCGAAACAACGTCGCTTCGCCCAGCCTTCGCTTCAAGGAGTTGACGATCGGAGGAGCGTGAACCGGTCCGCCGTTCCGTTCGCCGCCTCGCGGCTCGCGGCCCTCCTCTTGGCTCCGATCGCCATGATCGCCGCGGCGCTCCCCGAGGCGACCACCACCGCCCCCAGCGGGCGATTCTTCACCTCCATGGAAATCCCCGTCGGCCGCCATCCCACGGACGTCGCCGCCGGCTCCTTCGGCGGCGACTCCGGGCTCGACCTCGTGGTTTGCCTCTACGGCGAGAACAAGATCTCCCTCCTGATTCAGGATCCTCCGGGCCAGTTCCGCGCGGCGGAAACCGTTCCCGTCGGGTTCGCCCCGCACGCGCTTGCGGTCGCCGACGTCGACTCGGACGGGCAGGACGACGTCGTGGTCGCCTGCGAGGGGTCGGGCGCCGTCACGATCCTGCCCGGGCGCGGCGATGGCACGTTCGGAACGCGGCGCGACATGCCGACAGGCGCGGGACCGAACGCGGTGGCGATCGCGGATCTCGACCAGGACGGCTATCTCGACATCGTCGTCTCGCACCTGAACGCGCACCGGGTCACGGTGCTCCGGGGCGGCGCGGGCGGGCGCCTGAGAACGGGCGGGCACTTCAACACGGGGCGAGGGCCTCACGCCGTCGCGCTCGCCGATCTCGACGACGACGGGAACATGGACGCGATCACGGCGGACGGAACGGGCTGGACCGTGACCTACCTCAAAGGATGGGGTGACGGCACGTTCGCGAAGCCGCGCACCTTCCACTCCGTGACGCGGCCGCGAGGGTTGGCGGTCGTGGATCTCGACGGAGACAGGGCGCTCGACGTGATCACGGCCTGCGTGGGGGACGAGTCCGTGGCCGTGTTCTACGGCGGCGGGAACGGCCGCTCCACGGCGATGGACCGGTTCGAGACCTGGCCGCGCCCCTACGCGGTCGCCACGGCGGACTTCAACGGCGACGGGAGACCCGACCTCGCCGTGGCCCAAGAGGGATCCGCATCCGTCTCGCTCCTCCTGAGCCGCGCCGGCACCAGGACGAAGGATCAGGAGACGCACTGGGTCGGTCTGGGGCCGCGGTCGGTGCTCGCGAGGGACCTGAACGGCGACGACCGGCCGGACCTGGTCACGGCGAACGCGACCGCGAATTCGATCTCGGTGCTGTTTCACGCGGGACGCCGTTAGGGCCGCCGCGGCTCATCCGGCCTTCGGCTGCGTGTCTCCTTCTTCCTTGGGCGCGGCGTAGAGCTCGCCGACCGTGAACTTCTTCGGCTGCTTCACGTAGATGTACGCCGTATTGGCGGCGGCCGCGCCCTCGCTGCAGGCCGTGATCAGGAGCTTGTACTTGCCTGGATAGGTGGCGATGTCGCCGCAGCTGAAGATCCCCTTCACGTTCGTGTTCATCACGTTGTCGACCTTGATCTGGGTCCCCTCGAGCGTGAGCCCCCACTGGCGGACGATTTTCGTGTCCATCAAGTAGCCCACGTTGATCGAGACGAGGTCGATGGGCAGTTCCTCGGTCTCGCCGCTCTTCTTGTTCTTCACGATCACGGACTCGACCCTTCCGTCGCCCTTGATCTCCACCGTCTCGGTCTCGAGCAGGGCCCGGATCTTCGACTCCTGGATTTCCTCGACGTAGGCGTCCATCCCTTGCCACTTGTCGAGCATGTGGATCAGCGTCACCTCGGCTCCATCCTTGATCGAAAGGGCCGACTCGAGGGCCGAGTCTCCGCCGCCGATCACGAGCACGCGCTTCCCGCGGCTTTCCTCGACGTCGGGCATTCCGTAGACGACGCCGCGGCCCTTGAGCTCGACCTCGCCCGGTTTCCCGATCTTCCGCGGCTCGAAGGCGCCGCCGCCGGTCGCGACGAGGACCGATCTCGCCTCGTACGTCTCCTTCCGCGACGTCACGCGGATCAGGTTCGCCTCCTCGTCGCGCTCGATCATCGTCACGTGCTCGCCCTCGCGGATCTCGGCGCCCATGTGGCGCGCCTGATCCACGAAGTTTCGTCCCAAGGCATCGCCCATGACGTAGGTGTACGAGGGGAAGTCGTGGACCGGCTTCTTCGGATAGAGCGAGGCGAGCTGCCCGCCGGCCACGGCGGTGTCGAGGAGGAGGGTCGACATGCGGCGCATGCGCGTGAACAGGGCGGCGGAGAGCCCGGCGGGACCGGCGCCGACGATGAGGACGTCCCAGATCACGCGATGGAGACCCCTGAGAGTGGCGATATGGAAGGAAGCGCCGCCGATGATAGCACAGGGTGGGCCCGTTGCCGCTCCGGGGCGACCGTGCTAGGCTCGTCCTCCTATGGGCTCCGTCTCCTCCAGAGTCCTCGAGATCATCGAGGACGCGATCTACCACGAGCAGGGATCGCACGACTACTACCTCCGGGTGGCCGCCGCGATCGACAACCCCTCCGGCAAGGAACAGTACCGTCATCTCGCCGTGGAGGAGCTGCGGCATCGGGAGGTCCTCGAGGAACGGTACCGAAACCTCACGGGGAAGCGCTTCCGCTTCGAGCGCGCGAAGCTCGACGAAGACGAGATTCCGGTGCCGACGTCGAACGCCAACGCGATCGAGGTGCTCGGAATGGCCATGGAGCACGAGCTCGAGGCCGTGGAGAAATACAGGGAGCTGGCCGCCTCGGCGGCCGACGAGGATGCGCGCGCGATCTATCACCGGCTGGCGCAAGACGAGCACGAGCACTACGAATGGTTCCGCGATCAGCGCGATGCGCTTCGAAGCGGAGTTCACTGGTTCACCGAGACGCTCCCCGGCACGCACGACCGCTGACCTTCCCGGTCGATCGAACCCAACCATGACCGAGACCGCGATCGCCTTTCGCCGCTCGCCGGCCCCCCGCGTTCCGTACCTGGCCCTCGACACCGTGTGGTTTCAGGTGGCGGGAACGCTCTGCAACCTTTCCTGCAATCACTGCTTCATCACCTGCAGCCCGACGAACCATGCCCACGAGATCATGAGCCGTTCGACGGTGCGGGAATTCCTCGAGGAGGCGGTCGCCCTCGGCGCCAACGACACCTACTTCACCGGTGGGGAGCCCTTCCTGAACCGCGAGCTCCTCGGCATCCTCGAGGATGCGCTCCGCCTTGGCCCGGCGACCGTGCTCACGAACGCGACCCTGGTCACGCGCGCGCGCGCCTTGGCCCTCGCGGACTTGGAGCGGGCGAGCCGCTACTCGCTGGAGCTAAGGGTGAGCCTCGACGGGCTCACGCCTGAAACGAACGACCCGATCCGGGGCGTGGGCTGCTTCGACGCGACGATGGAGGGCGTGCGCGAGCTGGCGCGCGTGGGCATGAGCCCGATCCTGACGGTCGCCCAGACGTGGGGCGACGACGAGGACCGCGCGCTTCGGGAGCAATTCCACGACTTCCTCCGGTCCAACGGGCTCATGCGCCCGCGCGTGAAGATTCTTCCGCTCTTTCGAATCGGAAGGGAAGCGTCCCGAACCCGAGGCTATGCCGTCGAGGAGCTTTTGACCGAGGAGCACATGCGGGGCCACGATCCCTGGACGCTCCAGTGCTCGACGAGCCGGATGGTCACGAGCCGGGGCGTCTACGTGTGCCCGATCCTGATCGACGCTCCGGACGCGCGCATGGGAAAGACGCTCTCCGAGACCCTCCGCCCGTTCCCGATGTCGCACGGCGCCTGCCATACGTGCTGGGCCACCGGCGCTTCCTGCCGAAACTGAGCGCCGGATCCGGAAACGCGATCCGATGAGCGGCGGGACGGCTTCCGCATTTCACGACCTCGATGAATTCGACGGCCCCCTCGCGGCGCTTGGAGGGCCGTACAGCAATCACCTGGCGCTTCGCGCGGTCCTGGAGGACGCGCGCGGGCGAGGTGCCGAGCGCATCGTCTGCCTGGGCGATCTCGGCGGATTCGGCCCGAATCCGGGAAAGATCTACCCGCTCCTCGCCGAGTTCGGTGTCGTGACCATCGCCGGGAACTACGACCGTTCGCTCGCGGAGCGGCTCTCGGACTGCGGGTGCGGCTACACGCATCCGGATGACAACCACTTCGCCCAGCTCTCGTACGACTACACGAACCGCCGGACCACCGACGCCGAGCGCGCGTGGCTTCGG
>DATEND010000317.1:0-4377 GCA_035275245.1 Candidatus Eiseniibacteriota bacterium | reverse complement strand
CCGCGCCGCCCGCGCCGGCGCCGGAACCTCCCGCCCTCGTACGTCCGGCGTACGTCGCCGCGCTCGTCATCGCGATCGGCCTCGGACTCCGCGCGTGGCTCGCCGCCTCGCTCGACCTGCAAAAGGACGAGGTGACGTACTGGGCGTGGTCGCAGCACCTCGACGCGGCGTTCGCGTTCCTCCCGCTCGCGGCGATCCGCATTTCCTGCGCGCTCTTCGGCGACACCGCGTGGGCCGTGCGCCTGCCGTTCCTGCTCGCGGCCACGGGCGCCGCCATCGGTGCCTGGACGTTCGCGCGCGCGGCCGGCGCACCGGGTACGATCGCCGCGTGGACGGTCGCGATCTTCTCGGTCAATCTGTGGTTCCACTTCGCGGGTGCGCAAGCGCATCCCGATGCGTTCCTTGCCTTCTTCTGGATGGCGTCGCTCACCGCGCTCGCGCGGTCCACGCGCGAGGAGTCGAAGAACCGCACGGCCTGGCTCTATGCCGGGGCCGCGCTCGCGGCCGGAGCGGCGACGAGCAAGTACACGGGGTTCTTTCTCTGGCCGGGTTGGCTCCTCGCGGAGTTCCTCGCCGGGTCGGGGCGCGCGCACCCGTGGCGGCAGAGCGGGATCGCTTCGATCTTCTGGATCGCGCTCGCCGCGCCCGCGATCGCAGCCATCGCGGCGACCGACGGGGAACCGGTGCGCATGGCGCTCGCGCTCTCGGATCTCGGGGACCGCCTCTCGCCCGCGGCGCGGCTCATGGCGCTGCCCGCGGCGCCCCTCCTCGTCCTTCTTTCCCCGACCTACGCGGTCTGGGCGGCGGGACTGATCCGCGCCGCGCGCGCGCAGGGAGGCCCCGACGCGCGATACGCGCGCCTCACCATGCCGACGGCGGCCGCCCTCGTGGCGATCGCGCTCAAGGGGAGCGTGAAGGGGAATTGGTCGCTCCCGGCCTTCTGGGGCACGATTCACGCGGGCGTCTCGTGGCTCCGCTCGTCGAAGGTGGGCCGTCGACTGCTCTGGGCGTTCACGCTGACCGGCGCTGTCGTCACGATCGGGCTGCAGGCGGCGCTTCTGAATCCGGAGCGATTCATCGGAGGGCTCGAGAGCTTGCCGCGTTTCGCGCCGCTCGATTCGACGTACGCATGGACGGCCTCGGCCGAGGAATTGGAGCACGCGTCTGCCCGACGATGGAGCGACCGCCTCTACGAGGTCCACGGCCAGCGAGCCACCGCCGAATCGACCGCGGTGCGTGCCGCGGCGTGGGGCGGCGGCGCGGTCGTGATGAGCGACCTCTACGAGGTCGTCTATCGAACGAAGTTCTACGATCGCCGCCGTCCCACGCTGCTCGTGGGTGACCTCCGCATGAGCCAGGTCCCGGAGCACCGGGCCGCCGGGCAGGCGCTCCCCGAGCGCGCGATCTATGTGACCCAGCCGGGCGCCAAGCTGCCGGAGGAGTTCTTCCTCACGTACGGGCTCTTGGAACGCGAGCGGCGCCTCGTCGTGCCGCTCGGGAATCCCACCGCGTTCATTGGCCCCCGCCTCGAAGGGCCGGTCGACACGCGGAACGCGCGCCGCTACGACGTGTGGCGCTGCGCGAAGGGCCGCGAGCCGTGAGGTGGGGGACGGCGATCGCCATGCTTGTTGCTCTGATCGCACCTGTGGCACAGGCGACGGTGGTTACTGGGCCAACGCCAAGCGTAACGAATCCATTTTTGGTGCGCGACGGTGCGGTCGACTACAGGTCCTACGCGTCCCCAGTCCCCGGAAAGTTCCTGTTCGCGCCAACAATGGGGAGCCTACAGGAAGCGAATATCGGCCGACTTTCTCGGTCCGATCGGACTGCCTTCTGGATCAATGCCTACAACTACCTTACCATCGACCTGATCGTGCGCGAGTGGCGAGCACGGAACGGTCGGCTCAAGAGCATCAAGGACATCCCTGCACCCTGGAGCCGCCCGAAGTGGATTGTTGCCGGACGTACCGTGACGCTGGATCAGATCGAGCACGATATCCTGCGCAAGGAATTCCAAGAGCCACGCATTCACTTCGCGCTCGTCTGCGCTTCGAAGTCGTGTCCGGCACTCCGCCCGACGGGATTTCAGGGCGAATTCCTCGACGCGCAGCTCGATAGCGCGGCGCGGGAGTTCGTGCTCGATTCCTCGCGCAACGACTTCACGCCGCGCGACGGCAAGATCCGAATCTCGAAGATCTTCGATTGGTACAAAGAGGACTTCGTGGGGGTCTATTCGGACGCCGAACTCGAGAGGCTGTACGGAGAGAAAGTCGGGGCGGTGCTGGCCTACGTCGCGCGCTTCCTTCCGGCGGACACGGTCGCCGCGCTTCGGGCGAAGCGTATGCGCGTCACCTACCTGCCGTACGACTGGTCGCTGAACATCGTGCCCTAGCTCTGCCGCCGCCTACCCCGCCACCAGCAAACTCGTCCCGTACATCACAAGAAATCCCGCCAGGAGCCCGGCCACGTTGAGGGGCCGCGCGAGGGCTTCGACGACCGGTTCGCCCTTGGTCGCCCGCCCTCGCGCGAGCACCCACACCACCTGGAAGATCGCTCCGGCGCCGAGCCCCAGGAAGAGAAGCGACAACGGATCGGAGTAGGTGAACGCTCCGGTCCACGTTCCGAGAATGGTCGGAGCGCCGCCGACGATGCCGAGCAGGATGAGATCGCGCACCGAAGTCTTCCGCTCGATCAGCGGCGAAAGAATGGCGAGTCCCTCGGTCGTGTTATGGAGCGTGAAGCCGACGATCAGAAACGAGCCGAGCGCTACCTCGCCGAGCGTGTAGGCCGCGCCGATCGCGAGGCCCTCGCCCAGGTTGTGGAGCCCGATCCCGATCGCGATCAGGAGCGCGAGCCCCATGCCGCCCGCGGCGCTGCCCGCGGCCGCCCGCTTTCCATCCGCGCCCTTGGCGCTCAGGACGCGCCCCAGCGCCACGAGCCCGAAGAAGGCGCCCAGGGCACCGAGCGCGATCAGCATGAGCCCGTTCAAGAACTCCGGCACGCGCTCCAGGATCTCGAGCGACTCGCTCACGGTGTCGATGCCCAGGAAGACGAGGAGGCCCATCGTGAACGAAAGCCAAAAGTCGAGCCAGACGCGGGGGATGGAACGAAGGAAGGGGAGCCAGAGGAGGCCCAGGAGCACGGGAATCACGCCGACGTAGACGCCGAGCAGCCCGAAGACACCGAGCGTCTTCACGGAGACGGCGGGTGTCGCGGTCGCGATGTCGACCTCGCGCGTGTGCCGGACGCCGGTGCCGCTGACCACCGTGAGGACGTAGGGCTCCGCCTCGAGCCAGTCGAACGGGATCGAGATCGTGGCGCCCTCGAGGCGGTCGAGCTGGCGCCCCGGGGTGATCGAGAAGTCCCAGATCGCGTCGTTCACGAAGACCTGCGCCACCGACATCGGGCCCGGGCCCTCGTTCCGAACGTGGAGCACGATCTCCTGCGGCTTGAAGACGACCCGCTCGATCGCGAGCTTCTCGATCGGCACCTGGACCAGCCCGAGCCGCTCCGCGCCCCCTGCCAGAAACCACGCCGTCATCACGCCGATCAGGACGAGCGGAAGGAGGCCCGCGAGGACGACCTGCGCCGCCGATGGACCCTTGGCGGCGGTCACGGCTTCACCTCGAACTGGCCAAGCCAGCCCAACTCCGCGAACTCGCTCTGGTGCGCGTGGAACAGGAACCGCCCCGTGTGCTTGTACGTGAACTCGAGGATCGCGCGCTCTCCCTGGCCCATCGTGACCACGTCGGTGTACTCGCTCGGCGTGAGCGAGGTGCCGGTCGGATAGACGTCGAAGAAGGTGGCGTGCGTGTGCATCGAGTTCAGGAGATCGAACTCGGTGATGTTGATCAGGTAGACGCGCTGGAGCTCGTCCTTCTTCACGGGGATCGGGTAGTCGCGAAAGAAGACGTTCGAGTAGCCGTTCACCGTGTAGAACTCGTTGTCCTCGCCGTTCAAGTCGGTGTCGAAGCCGTTCATGACCATGACCATCTCGCGCGCCTTGGGTCGCGGCTTCTTCGGATCGACGAGGAAGACCCCGTAGAGGCCGCGCGCGATGTGCATTTTCACGGGCATCGTGTGGCAGTGATAGATGTGGAGGCCGAACGGCTCCGCGTTGAACGCGTACACGAAGGTCTCGCCGGGCGAGACCTGCTCGAAGACCCCGTCCATCTTGGCCGCGTGGATGCCGTGGAAGTGCATGGAGTGGGGCATCGAGCCGCGATTCGTGAAACGGATGATGACCGAGTCCCCTTCGGTGCAGCGGAGCGTGGGGCCCGGGACGGCGCCGTTGTAGGTCCAGGCGGGGAATCGAACGCCCGGCGCCACCTCGATCTCGGCGTGCCTCGCCTCGACCCAGTACTCGCGGAGGGTTCG
>DATEND010000316.1:0-3517 GCA_035275245.1 Candidatus Eiseniibacteriota bacterium | reverse complement strand
GACGCTCACGAGCCCTTCCGAGGGGAGAAAGTGGATTTCCGAAGCGCGCGCGCGAAGGGCCGCGTGCACATGGAAGAGAAGGAACGTGGTTCCCGCGCGGTCCCATACGACATCGCGGCGCGTGGGCATGGCCGCGGGGCCGGCCACGGACCGAACGCGCGGCGCCGCCGATTCGCCGCTCGGCGTACGCTCGCGACCCCAGATGGCGTCGAGCGTGCGGCGGATCGAGCCGGGGCCGCCGATCACGAGCGAAACCGTTCCGCATTCGGCGGCGGCTCGAAGCTCCTCGATGGATTCGGTGTCCGTGGGATCCGCCATCGCGATCGTGATCTCGTCGGGGGCCCCGAAGAGCGGCACCGCCTGCATGCGGCGAAGGAGCGACTCGGGGAAGCGCCGCACCAGCTCGGCGTCCGTGGTTTCGAGATGCACGTCGGCGTAGGGGATGCCGAGCTGTTTCGAGAGGGCCCAGCCGATGTTTTCCTCGGACGTAAAGCCCAACTCCACCAGCGTCTCGCCGATCATGAGGCCGGACTCGCGTTGGCGCGCGAGGGCCTGCTCGACCTGCGCGTCGGTCACGATGCCGCACTCGACGAGGATGGAGGTCAAGGTTCGCGTAGGACGCTGGATCTGCGACACGATGGTTCCTCGCTGGATTGGGACGGTGCGTCGGGTCTTCGCGTAGAGTGGAAAAGGCAAGGCATGTGCCACGCGGGGCGCCGCGCCATCCGCGGAGCCACCCGCGGACGAGGGAGCGGATCGCGGGTCGTCCCGGCGACCGCGAACCTCGTGTCGAATGGCCCCTTAGGCTCCTCCCGGCGCGGTCGGCCGGCGCCGCGCCGTTTTGGGCGCCGGGGAACCGCCGGCGGTGCAATACTTGCCGCAGGGCATCCCGCGCGGTTAGATTCTCGGCGGAAGATCGTCGCGAACGCCGCGGGGTCAGGGAGGTCGAGGCGACCAGCTCAACCGTTCGACAGGGAGGCCAATGGCGCAAGCGCTCAAGAAGGAAACCAAGAAGCGGTCGTCCTCGTCCGGCGCCCACACTAACAAGAAGAGCGAGGCGGCGCCGGCCGTGAAGGCGCCGAAGAAGATCGTTCGTCTCACCGCGGTGGATCTCGCGGAGAAACAGCGCGAGATCTCGGTAAGTGAGTTCTTCACCAAGAACCGCCATCTCCTGGGCTTCGACAGCCCGGCGAAGGCGCTTCTCACCACGGTGAAGGAAGCCGTCGACAACGCGCTCGACGCGTGTGAAGAGGCGGGAATCCTCCCGGACCTCCTGATCGAGATCCAAGAAATCAGCGAGACGCGCTATCGCGTGGCCGTTCAGGACAACGGTCCCGGCATCGTGAAGGCGCAGGTCCCGAAGATCTTCGGACAGCTCCTCTACGGCTCTAAGTTCCATCGCCTGCGCCAATCGCGCGGCCAGCAGGGAATCGGCATCTCGGCGGCGGGCATGTACGGCCAGCTCACGACCGGAAAACCGATCACCGTGATTTCGCGGCCCGGGGCGGGGAAGCCGGCCCACAAGTTCGACATCCAGATCGACACGCGCCGAAACGCCCCGGTCGTCATCGCCGACAACGAGGTGGAGTGGTCGCCCGCGCACGGGACGCGCGTCGAACTGGAGATCGAGGCCACGTACAAGAAGGGGCGGCACTCGGTGGACGGCTACGTGGAGCAGACCGCGATGGCCAACCCACACTCCCAGGTGACCTACGTGTCCCCGTCGGGGGAGCGATTCGAATACGCGCGCGTGGCGAAGGAACTGCCGAAGGAGCCGCAGGAGATCAAGCCGCATCCGCACGGCGTCGAGCTCGGCATCCTTCTCCGGATGCTCCACGAGACGAAGGCGAAGAGCCTGCGGGCGTTCCTGAGCAGCGAATTCTCGCGCGTCAGTCCGGCGGTGGCCGACCAGATCGCGAAAGCGGCGGACCTACCGGTCCTCTACTCGCCGCAGAAGGCCGCCCGAACCCAGGCCGAGGCGCTCTACAACGCCATCCAGGCGACCAAGCTGATGGCGCCGCCCACGAACGTACTTTCGCCGATCGGCGAGGAGCTCCTGCTCGAGGGCCTGAAGAAGCAGGTGGAGGCCCGCTTCTACGTGGCCACGTCGCGCTCGCCCTCGGTCTACCGCGGCAACCCGTTCCTGATCGAAGCGGCGCTCGCGTTCGGCGCGGAGCACCTTCCGGCGGACGAACCGATCACGCTCCTTCGCTACGCGAACCGCGTGCCGCTCCTCTACCAGCAGGCCGCGTGCGCCGTGACGAAGTCGGTGATCCAGACGAACTGGAAGGCGTACGGCGTGCTCCAGTCGCGCGGCGCCCTCCCGACCGCGCCGATGATCTTGATGATTCACATCGCGTCGGTCTGGGTCCCCTTCACGTCGGAGAGCAAGGAGGCGGTCGCCGCGTATCCCGAGATCATGAAGGACATCAAGCTCGCGGTCCAAGACGTCGGGCGGAAGCTCGGCATCTACATCCGGCGCGGGCTCCGCGAAGCCGACGCCGAGAAAAAGCGCTCGTACATCGAGAAATACATCCCGCACATCGGAATCGCGCTCCAGGAGATCCTGGACATCTCCGACAAGCAGCGCGACAAGGTCTGCGCCACGCTCAAGGACACCCTCGAACGGAGCCGATCGTGAGCGAAAACCTCGTTCCCAAGATCAAGAAGGAAGCCAAGGGCGTCGAGGACCAGATCCTCAAGAAGAAAAAGCCCACGATGAAATTCCCCGTGCGGTCGCTCGCGAACGTCCGCTATCTCGAGAAGGAAGGGTATTTCGAGATTCGCGGCATGAAGAAGGAGCGGACGCTGACCGTGAACACCGTGAAGACGTTCGCCCAGACGCTCCGGATGATGGCGCTCTCGAAGACGCTGGTCGAGACGGACGACTTGGCGACGAAGCGAGAGGCGTACTACGTCTCGAAGAATTGGGGCGACGCGCGGTTCCTGGAGCAGACCGAGTCGGACACCGTGATGGACGACGTCGAGGCGCTCTTCGAGGTGAACCGCGAGCAGATGGGCTTCGCCCCGGAGGAGAAGGGCGGCGACGTGTCGGGCGCTTTGGTCGTCGTGGACAAGGATCCGGACACCGGCAAATTGATCCGCATCGACTGCACGAAGTTCGGGAGCGGTGCTTATTCGATTCCGATCTCGGTCGAGCACCTGAAATTCGAGACCGACGCGAAGTTCATCCTGGTCATCGAGACCGCCGGCATGTTCCAGCGCCTCGTGAAGCACGGCTACTGGAGGAAGGCGAACTGCATCCTGGTCTCGATGGGGGGCGTGCCGACGCGGGCGTGCCGCCGTTTCATCCGCCGGCTGGCGGACGCCAAGAAGCTTCCCGTCTACGTCTTCGTGGACGGCGATCCCTACGGAATCTCGAACATCTACCGGACGTTCAAGGTCGGCTCGGGCAACGCCGCGCACATCAACGAATTCTTCTGCGTGCCGCAGGCGCGCTTTCTCGGCATCACGCCCCAGGACATCATCGACTACAAGCTGCCGACCCATCCGCTCA
>DATEND010000315.1:0-4595 GCA_035275245.1 Candidatus Eiseniibacteriota bacterium | reverse complement strand
CGGCGGCGGGACAGAAGCGCCAAGCCGATCGCGACGAGAAACGGAATCTTGAGCGCGCCCGGGTCCGTGAGCGCGCGCATGACGAAATCAAGCGCGGGGTGATGGAGTCCGAGGTGGATCGCCCGGAAGAGCTCCGTGTCCCATCCGAACCACACGCGTGGCGCCGACTAGAAATCCGCGCCGAACGTCACGAAGTGCTGCGGCTCGCCGAGCCCGCCGTCGATCCGGTGCTCCCGCCCGAAATCGTAGCGAAGGATGAAATAGCCCAGGTTCACGCGCGCGCCCGCGCCGAACGCGAGGTGGAGATCCTGCGTTCGAAGTCCGCCCGCTCCGCTGAAGAATTTCGGCGAACGCCCCTGCTGCCACGTGGTCGTTCCGTCCAGGAAGAGTACACCGTTGATGCCGCCGAGGTTCAGGCCGAGCGGCCATCCCAGGCGAAGCTGCTCGATCAGCGGGAACCGGAACTCGAGGTTCGCGAGCAGAACGCGCGTTCCAACCAGGTCGCCGTAGTCGATGCCTCGATAGGTGAAGGCCCCGCCGAATCGGAAGAGCCGCGGATCGCGTCCCACCGAAGCGCCCGCGATGAAGCGCTGGGCGAGCGCGTACCGGTGGCGAATGTTCGTGTACCGCCTCCAGTCCATGATCCCCGTCGTGTAGTGCACGTCCCCGAACGCGTGCTCCACGTTGTAGCGCGAGCGGCCCCCGTTGATCGGCCCGGTGGAGCCGTAGAGCGTGTTGTCCGCGACGAGACCGATGTTCGGCGCCACGTAGAAGGCGCTCCCGTTGTCGGAGAGTTCGTCGATCGTGCCCAAATCGTAGTTGAAGCGAAGCACGCGTTCGCTCAGGACCGCCGCCTCGATGCCGTATTCGATCCGCCGAAATCGGTTGAACGGGCGCGACATGAAGACGGCGCCGCCCCGGTAGATCTGGCTCTCCACGTCGTCGCTGTTCGGCGAGGCGAAGAGGAGGAGGTCGTTCCGATACTGGAAGACCGCGAACCCATAGTTCGTCCGATGCGACAGGTTCGTATAGGCCAGATAGATGTCGGAGTCCGAGAGATTACCGAAGAGATTGAGGACCGCCAGGATGTTGTGATTCCCGAGCACGTCGCTGAACGAGATCGCGCTCGAGCCCGCGAAGCCCACGTTGGACGCGAAGAGGGCGCCGCCGCTGATGAAGTCGCGGGAGAATTTGGCCTTGTACGGGAGGCGCACGAACGAGGTGCTGTCTGCCAGAGGTTCCCCGTACACTTGTTGGACGTAGAGCGAGAGGGTCGTGTCGACGGGGGCGGGCGCCGAAGCGCCCCGCGTGGAGTCCGCCGTGGCCGCCGTTTCCGCGTCCGGCCCGATGGTCGAGCTCGGTTCGGTCGCGCCGAACGCGGCTTCGACGCTCGTGCCGATCGGCGCCAAGGACCCGATATTACCCGGCCCCGGGGCGTCGTTCGCGGCGATCGCCGCCGGCGGGGATTCCAAGAAGGTCCGCGGATCCCGCACCGAGAAGATGTCCCATCCCCCGCGCGAGAACGCCGTGAAGAGGAGCCGCTTTCCGTCCGCGGAGAGCGAGATGCACGGCGCGTTCGCCACGAGCCCCGAGACTCCGGTCAATAGGTTCGAAAGCCGGAACGACTGCCCGGTCGCGATGTCCTGCCGGTACATGTTCGGAATTCCGCTCCGGTCGGAAGTGTAGACGAGGGACGTTCCACCGAGCGCCCACTGTGCCGACGAGTTGCTCCCCCGCTGATTCGGGAGGACCTGAACCGAATCGGTCGCGAGATCGTAGAGCGCGATCCGCGACTTGCCGAAAATCAGGCGCGAGCGGTCGGTATCGGGCCCTTGGTCCGTGGAGAAGGCGATGCGCCTTCCGTCAGGGGACCACGCGGGGTCGCGGACGGAGTAGTCGCCGCCCAGATGTTCCCGGACTTCCTTCCCCTCGATGTTCGACGAGTAGAGATAGGAGAGCCCGTTCTTGATTCCAACGAACGCGATGCGGGCGCCGTCCGGGGACCAGGTCGGCGAATAGATCGCGTCCAGTCCATAGCGCAGCTTCTTTCGAATCTTCCCCGATGGGATCTCGATCAGGTAGAGCGCGTCTTCGCCGCCCGCTTTCGCCGGAAGCGCGATCATCTTCTCGTTGGGCGCCCAGGCGATCGACGTATTGAAGAAACGCAGCGTCTCGAACGTTCCGGTGCGCTCGCCCGAAACGAGCTTCTTGAAGACCTTCCCGTCCAGTGCCGAGGCCAGGTAGACGTCGTTGTACATGCTCCGGTCGGAGATGTACACCATCTGGGTCCCCGATGGGGAGACGGCCGCGGCCACGTTGAAATTCGAGAGGTCGCGCTCGGCGTCGGTGATCTTGGTCGCGATGGCGTCCGGCTTTTCGAAGTCGGCGATCTGCGGGAGGTATTCCTTGCGCACCGACTCCTGCCACTTCTTGGAGAGCACGTCCACCGTGAGGCCGGTGGCGGATTCCAGCGCGCGATCCAGGCTCCCCAGGCGGCGCGTCTTCTTGAGGATTTCGCCCACCTTCGCGATCCCGTAGGTATCGGCGATGAACTGGAAGATCGACTGGCCGAACCGGTAGACGCGCAGGTCGCCTACGTAGCCGAGGATCTTGATCGGAATCAGGTACCCTTCGAGCGAGGCGTCGCGCAGCCACATCTGGGTGTTCGTGTCGATCTCGCCGACCGAGAGGTACTCGGCCATCCCCTCCATGAACCAGAGCGGCGGCGCGTTGCCGAACGGGTTCGCCACCAGGCCGGACCGATCGCCGAACAGGATGTCGACCTGGAAGGCGTGCACCATTTCGTGCGTGAGGACGTGATCGAATTCGGCGAAGTCCCCCGTGAACGGGAGGAACACGCGCCGCTTCAGGAACTCGGTCACGCCTCCCGTACCGAGGCTGATCAGCTCGGGCGTGATGTTCGTCTGTTCGAAATCGGAGTGGGACGCGTAGAGGACGAGCGGCACGCGAGCCCGGATCTGGTGGTCGAGCACCCGCGCCAGCCTTTGGTAGGCGCGCTCGGCCATGAGCGCCGCCTGCTGCACCGCCCCCTCGGTTCCTTCGTAGTGATAGACGTCGAAGTGCTCCGTGCGGAGCACCTTCCACTTGAATTGCTTGTACTGAACCTTGTTCTGCCCGAAGAACTGGGCGTGGGCCGGCTCCGCGAGCGCGGAGATCTGGAGCAGCGCCAGCACGACGAAGGCGCGCGCGAGGGCGGCTCGCGCGCGGACGGAACGCCCTCGGTGCGATGTCATGAGTCCACGTTCCCCTTGTCGATTCCGGCTAGCGCTGCCGCGCGCGCCTCGCTCAGTGCGGCGTCGACGCGATCGGCGGGGATCGCGCCCTGCGCCGACTCCGGACGACCCCCACCCTTGGCGCCGTGCGTGCGGTTCAGGGCGGCGAGGATGCCACCCACGGATATTGTACCCTTCGGCGCGGAAAAGTGCGCCTTTGGTGTGTCGCCCCCTCCGGCCAGGAGGGCGATTCCGCCCCGCGCCGCGATGAGCGACGCCAAGGCGCCCACCTCGGCCGGGTCCCGTTCCGGAAAGTGCCGCGCCACGACCGGTCCGAAGGCACCTCGCTCCGCGCCCTCGACCAGCTCGGAGGCTTCGCGCTCGAGCGAGTCCGCGAGGAGCGGCTTGAGGCGCCGATCGAGCCGCTCCCGCTCGTCGCGAAGACGCGCGACCGCGCGCGGGAGGTCTTCTTCGCCGGTCGTGAAGACGAGGCAGAGATCGCGCAGGCGCGAGCCGGCGTCGCGGAGCCGGCGGAGCGCCCGCCCGCCGCAGACGAACGAGACGCGCGTGCCGCCCTTGTATTTCTCGGTTCCGAGAATCGCGATGATTCCCACCTGCCCGGCGCTCCGCACGTGCGTTCCGCCGCAGGCGGACCAGTCGAACCCGCCGACCTCGACCACGCGCACCGGACCCTCGACGTCGGGCGCCTTCCGGAGCGGAAATCGGACTGCTTCCTCTTTGGAAACGACATGGGTTAGGACCTCGCCGTCGCCCCAGACCGCATCGTTGGCTCGATCCTCGACCTGTCCCAGAAGGGCCAGGCTCGGCCCGGAATGGTCCACATCGATGGTCACGGCCGCCTCGCCCATGTGGAAGGATCGCGTGTCCGCGGAGGCCACCTCCACGAAGGCGCGCGAGAGGATGTGCTGGCCGGTGTGCTGCTGCATGTGGTCGAAGCGCCGCTCCCAATCCAACGAGCCCGATACCTTGGCCCCCACTTCGAGCGGTCCGCTCAGTCGGTGCCAGACCTCTCCCTCCGCCTCGCTCACGTCGAGGACCTGGCGTCCTCCGAGGGAGCCTCGGTCGGAGGGTTGTCCGCCGCCGCCGGGATAGAAGGCGGTGGCGTCGAGCGCGACCAGCGGGGCGCCGCCCTCCGCGCGAACCTGTACGACACCGGCCTCGAAGGTCCGGATCGCCGCATCTTCGTAGTAGAGCCGGCGGGTCATGGGCGCGGGATCGGGTTGGGTTTTGTCATGGAGGCGCTTGGGTCCTTGGGCGGCCTTGGGGTCGGGGGTCTGGTACCGGGACAGAATAACAAGAGGGCCCCCCGACCGGCAATCGGGGAGCCCGAAACCTCTGACG
>DATEND010000314.1:0-8610 GCA_035275245.1 Candidatus Eiseniibacteriota bacterium | reverse complement strand
TCGGACCGGGATCGGTCGCGGATGAACCGGGAGCGGCCACGCGTCGCGATCGGCCTCCGCTCCGAGCGCCATCCCCGCGGCGACCGCGGCGAGAACGCCCGTGACGAGCTCGACGCCGGCGAGACCCGAGCGACGAATTCCGGGCGACCGGCGCAACGCGAGAACGGCGAGCGCAAGCGAGACGGCGCCAGCGGCGCAAGCGGTCGCGAACGCCGGAACGAGGAGCACCGCCGGAAGCGGCGCCCACGCGACGACGGCGTGCCCCGTCACGAGCAGGCTCCAGAGAAATGCCGACGCCGGCCACCGCGGCGTGGGAACCCAGTCGAAGGCACGCATGGAGCGGCCCTCATCGCGGGGAGTGATGAAACGAGGTCAGCCGCGCGGCATGGGGGCGGCGCGCCCGCGACGATCAGTCGCGAATGGGGATGCTGTAGATCTCGGAGTAGAGCTCGCGGCCGGCGGTCCCGGTCGCCTTGAAGTAGAACCGTGCTTGCCGGGCGGAGTTTCGCGTCACCTCCGGAGGCAGGAGCGCGGCGAACGTCCGATCTCCATCCTCGAGTCGCGTCATCCGCTTCGCCTGGAACGAACCGCCCGGCGCCGCGGCGTAGATCCAGAGGGCCATCGACGGATCCCACTCCTTCTCGGGAAGCGCGATGGTCATGGGGGCCGGGTTCGAGATCGAGTAGACCGGCGGCGGCTCGAACCGGAGCGGCTCCTCGGATCGGGCGCCGAACTCCGCGGTGACGAAGTGTTCGCCCCCCGGCTTCACGTCGAGGATCGACACCTGCGGCGGGAAGTTCCGGCGCACGACGCGAACGCTGTGCGTGCCCGGCTTCAGGTCGATCGTCAGCGGCGTCGCGCCGCGCATGAGCCCGTCGACCCACACCGGCTCGTTTCGGCTGGCCTCGAATCCGGTGTCGCTCAGGAGAGCGGACCGCACCGTGAGCTTCCCGTTCTCCGGAACCGCCCCGGCGCTTCCGACCAGCTCCACCGCCGCATCGCGGAGCACGTCTGCTTCATGCGCCGTCGCCGCGATACCGGGCCCGCCGAACCGCACGAGATGCCGCCCCACCACCACGCGATCGAGCGTGAGCGGCGTCGTCCCGACGTACGTTCCGTCCAGGTAGACGTCGAGCACGCGTCCCGGCTCCGACGAACGGAAGGAGAGCGCCCCGTAGATCGCGGGGTGAACGACGAGCTTGGTTCCGGCCGCGATCTCCAGCGTGTCGCGCCAGACGCCCGCGTGCCCCCAGTCCACTTCGATGCGATGAATTCCGGGGTCGAGCGGGACCGAGGGAAGCGGCGTCTTCCCTTCGAGCGCCACGCCGTCCACCCGCACCATGGCTCCCGGCGGATCGGAGAGGAAGTCGACCGAACCCGTTATGGGAACGACCACGGCCGACCCGCGGCCCTGCTCGCCCCGCGGATTCAGGATGCCCGGAAGAATCGCGCGGACGAGGAGGGCCAAGGCGACGATCGCGAGCGCCCCGCCGCCGATGAGCGCGAGCGGCTCGTACCAGGGACGTTCTTCGTCGACGGGCGCGAGCGTGGCGGCGCGAGGCGGCCGCGTTGCGGCCGGCGCAGAAACATCGGCGCCGGATTCCGGCCCCGTCGCCTCGCGCTCGGGGGGCGGGTCATCCACTCGCGGCTCGGCGTCGGTCCCGATGTCGCTCGCGACGACCGCGAACTCCGATTCCACCGTCGGGCGCGACTCCTCGAGCGTCGCGACGTCCTCCTCGAACGAGGGCGGCGCGTCGAACGGATCTCGGCCCGTGAGGGCGCCGGGCAGCCCGGGAGGCAGGGGCGCATCCGCGCTCTGGATCGCGGCGTCGGCTCCCAACTCCAGCGGTTCGAGGTCGGCGCCGGTCAGCGCCTCGTCCGACACGAGCGGTTCGATCGCGAGCATCGCCGGTTCCGCTTCGTCTTCCTCGTGATCGGGCTCCACACGCGGCGGCGGCAACGCGTCGGCGCGCGCGGCGATCGTCGCGTCCTCGTCCGGGTCGAGCACGCGGATCGCGAGGCGACCGCGATCCGTGGAGCCCTCGATTCCGGCGCGGAGGAGCTGTGCCCCGTCTCGCGACGCGGCCAGATCCCGCGTGAGCGCCGCCAGCTCCCCCTCGCGGAGCGGTCGCGTCGACAGGAGATAGAGATCGCCCGCCTGTGGCCGGAGCGGGACCACTTCGATTCGCACCTGCGGCTCGGACCCGAGGGCGCCCTTCGGAGGGCCTGTGTCCGATTCGTCGCGCCCGCGACGCAGGCGCGACAGGAGGCCGTCTCGATAGCGAAGGCAGGGGCAGTCGCCCGCGGAGATGGCCACGCCGTCGTCGCCCTGCAGAAGCACGACCATCGTCGAGATCCAGGCGCGATCCCGTTCCGGCCGTCGCATCAACTCGGCGTGGATCGACCGGATGGCGCCGATCAGACGCTTCAACGGCGGCTCGTTGGACTCCGTGCCCGAAGCGAGCGCGACGGCCAGCTTCTCACGCACCCAGATGGTCGGATCGATCACGTCGGTGACGGTCATGGACCCGCGGGCAACCAGCGCGAAGCCCCGATCCACGTCCAGGTGCGCGAGCGCGCCTTCGTGGTCGGGGCTACGTGCGAGCCCGACGATGCGAATCTGGCTACCGATTTCCGCCTCCATTGAGTCGCAGAATAGGTACGCGAGCCTCATGTGTCAACGTGGCGATCGTGCGTTGATGGCACATCACTTGCGTGGTACTAACCACATAGGGAGTCAGGGCGCCGTGAAACACAGGTTGGGCGGCGAAGTGGCTGGAAATAGACGATTGCCTCTTGCAACTTGCACGAGCCGCCGGTATTGTGCCTCGGTTCCTGCCGGCAATCGACCAACCCCTGGATTCTCTTGTACCACCGATCGGGCGGCTCCACCCAACGAGGCCTCGTACCCGATCGAAAGCAGAGACGCACGTTGGAGGCCCCGTTGAAATCGGACCGAGTTCGTTTCGTAACGATCCGCTCGCTGATCGCGCTCGCTGTCTGCGTCGCGTGGTTGGAACCAGCCATTTGCTCCGCAACCTCGTTTGGTCCCGACGGGCCCGGCCGCGCCATCACCGAGCCGGACCGTCCGCGGCCCTCCGCCGTCGACGAAGTCCAGGTCGCCCAAGTCGCGACGGCCGACCCTCTGGCGTCCGTTCGCGCCAACCTGAGCCGCGCCCAGGAGCTCGCCCAGTCGGGGCACGAGCCCGAGGCGCTCGCCTTGGTCCATGAAGGCGTCAAGGACCTCAATGGGTTCTCGCCCTCGCGGCCGGGTGTCGCTTCCCTTCGCGAACAACTCGAGCAGGTCCGCGCCGCGTGCACGCGCTCGGCATCGGACGTGGAGGCGCCGAAGCACGCGCCCGACCCCGAGAAATCCGGCAAGGCCGAGAAGTCCGACGACTCCGATGACGATGACGAACCGGCGATCTCGGGGCGCGGTCGCCTCAAGCCCGTCGTTCCCGAGCAGAACGAACGCGTCGACAAGTGGATTGCCCACTACACCGGCCGGGGCCGCGATCGCTTCCAGATCTGGCTCGGTCGGTCGGGCAACTACATGGACCTCCTGACGAGGAACCTTCGCGCCGAGGGCGTGCCGGAGGAGCTCGCGAATCTGGTGTTCGTGGAGAGCGGCTTCAACATGCAGGCGAAGTCGGTCGCGCGCGCCGTCGGCCCGTGGCAGTTCATCCGCGGCACGGCCAAGCTCTTCGGGCTCGAGATGACCGCCTACAAGGACGAACGCCGCGACCCCGAGCTGGCCACGCGCGCGGCCGCGCGTTACCTGCGCCGTCTCTACGAGATGTTCGACGGGTCGTGGCCCTTGGCGCTCGCCGCCTACAACAGCGGCGAGGGAACGGTTCAGCGCGCCATTCGCCGGCAGAAGACGACGGACTTCTGGTCCCTCAAGCTCCCGCGCGAGACGCGGGAGTACGTGCCGCAGTTCATGGCGGCCATGGCGATCGCCTCCGATCCCGAGCGGTTCGGGTTCCAGGTGCCGGAGAATTCGCCGTGGAAGGTGGACCACGTCCTGGTCAAGGGTCCGGTCGACTTGAAGCTCGTGTCGAAGGTCACCGAGGTGCCGCTCGACGAGCTCGAGCGCCTCAATCCGATGATCGTTCGCCACCGCGCTCCAGGCGACAAGGACGGGACGACGCTTCGCGTGCCGCACGGCGAGGGCGACGAGATCCAGGCCATCCTCGACACGCAGTACCAGCCAAAGCCGCTCACGAAGAGCGAGCTGCGCTCGGCCGCTTCGGCCCATCGGTTGGATCTCAAGAAGTCGTATCGCAGGGGCCGGCATCGCTCGGGTTCGATCGTCGTGCGACGCGGCGATACGCTCTCGGAGATCGCCGCCCGATACGGCACCAGCCCGACCCGGCTCGCGCGCCTGAACGGCCTGCCGAAGGCCGCGCACATCCGCGCCGGCCAAAGGCTCCGCGTCCGCTAGGCCGAGTTCGAGCGCGCGCCGGCTAGGCGCGCTCGAGCACCTCTCCGGTCGGGATCCCGGACGTAGGAAATTCCTCTTCCACGAGGTCGGGCGCGATACGCGCGTTTCGGCCGATGACGATCCCCTCCGGAATCCGCGTGGCCTTTCCCACGATCGTGAGTCCCTGCGAGAGGTGCTCCGGACAGTCGCGGTTGGGCCGGCTCGCTTCCCCGTCGCCGATCCGGGCGTTCCGACCGACGTGCACGCGCTTGTCGAAGATCGCGCGGTCGACCACCGCCATCGGTCCGATCCAGGACTCGCCCATGATGATCGAATCCCGAACGACGGCTCCCTCCTCCACGACGACGCCCGGGAACAGGACGGACCGCTCGACGGTGCCGTTCACGATCGTTCCGTGGGTCACGATCGAGGAGCGAACGCGCGCCCGCGGCCCGAGACGCGCCGGCGGGTTCTCGGTGCTGGGGGTGAAGATCGGCCATCGGTGATCCTCCAGCGGAAACGGGGGCTCGGCCGAGAGAAGATCGAGGTTCGCCTTGTAGTAGGAGTCGAGGGTGCCGATGTCCTGCCAGTACCCGGGGAATGGGTACGAAAGAACGCGCCCCCGCTCCACCAGGGCGGGAAGGATGTTCTTTCCGAAATCGTGCGGGGTGTCGCGCTCGGCGTCCTTCCAGAGCTCCTCGCGGAGCTCGGCGCAGCGGAACACGTAGACGCCCATCGAAATTCGGCCGGACGGCGGATTCTTCGGCTTTTCCAGAAAACCGGTGATCCACCCCGCCGCATCGGTTCGCACCACGCCGAACTGCGAGGCCTGCTCGAGCGGCACCTCGGCGACGGCGACCGTGGCGTCCGCGCCCCGCTCGAGGTGCGCCTCGATCATGGGGCGGTAGTCCATCCGGTAGACGTGATCTCCGGACAGGACGACCACGTGCTCCGCGTCCCGCTCGTCGATCCGCGACCAGTTCTGCCACACGGCGTCGGCCGTCCCGCGGTACCAGTCGTTCTCCTGCCACCCCTGAAACGGCTGCAGGAGCTCGACGCCGCCGCGTTTTCGGTCGAGGTCCCACGGGCGCCCGATCCCAATGTGATCCCGGAGCGAGAGCGGACGGTACTGGGTCAGGATCCCGACGTCGAAGAGGCCCGAGTTGACCGCGTTCGAGAGCGTGAAGTCGATGATGCGGTACTTGCCGCCGAACGGCACCGCGGGCTTCGCGCGCTTCTCCGAGAGAAGGCAAAGCCGGCTCCCGAGTCCGCCCGCGAGAATCATGGCGTAGGAGACGCGGTTCATCGCCGCCTTAGCGCCCGCGCGCGGACGTAGGAGCCGGGGGGGATATCGCGCGCGGCCATGTCGGATTCGCGGACGCCCATGTCGATGACCGTGTTTCGGCCGACGCGGCTTCCCTCGGGCACCTCCGCCCCCTTCCCGAGCACCGTCAATCCCGAATTCAAGTCATGCGGAAACTCGCGATTGGGGATGGACTCCCCCGTTCCGACGGTCGCGCCCTCGCCGACCCGCGCGCCCTTGTCGACGATCGCGCGCGAAACGATCGCCCGGGGAAGAATTCGCGTGTCGTGCATGACGATCGAATCCTCGACCAAGGCGCCGGGCCCGACGTGAACGCCCGGGAAGAGAATCGAGCGGCGGACGACGCCCTCGACCCGCGCGCCGTGCGCCACGAGGCTCATGCTCGTGTCTCCCTCCCCGAAGACGAGCGCGGGAGCTCGATCCTCGCTCGGCGTGTAGATGGGCCAGTCGTGGTCGTGGAGGTTCAGCGAGGGAACGGGCTTCAAGAGCTCCATGCTCGCCTCGTAGTAGGCGTCGATCGTTCCGACGTCCCTCCAAAACGAGTCGAGCGGCTGCGCGTCCACCGACTCGCCGGAGGCGATCATGGGCTGGATGATGTCCCGCACGAGGTCCGGCCCCAGGTCGGGATCTTCGAGACGTTCCCGAAGCTCCCTCGCGCGGAAGAGGTAGATTCCCGCCGAGATCGTCGTGCCGTCGGGCTTCGCGGGCTTTTCGTTCAGCGAGCGAACGCGGCCCTCTCCGTCGACGTCCACGTAGCCGTACCGCTCCGAGAGGTCGTCCGGTGCTACGACCGTCACCATCGTGAGCAGGGCGCCGCGCTCCTCGTGCCGCGCGATCAGCGGGGCGTAGTCCATCTTCGTGACGAGATCCCCCGAGAGGACGAGGATGTGGCGCGCCTGCGCATCCGCGATCACGTTTCGGTTCTGGACGAGTGCGTCCGCGGTTCCGCGATACCAATTCGTCTCGCGCTGGCGCACGTACGGCTGCAGGAGGCGCACGCCGCCGTCGCGCCGATCCAGATCCCACGCGCGGCCGATGCCGATGTGGCCGTGAAGGGACATGGGCGCGTACTGGGTGAGGATGCCGATTCGGTAGAGTCCGGAGTGAACGCAGTTGGAGAGGCTGAAGTCGATGACGCGGTACTTGCCGCCGTACGGAAGCGCGGGCGCCGTGCGAAGCCTTCCGAGCGGATGGAGGCGCTCGCTCTTCCCACCGGCGAGGATCAGGACCAGAATCGGCGGAGTCACGTCGGGTCGCGCGCCTCCTCGCGCGGCTTCACGCCGCTAGAATGCGTACGACGCGGAAACGCGGTGGCTCGAGTCCAGGTCGCGATGGTCCAGATAGGCATAGTCCAGACCGAATCTCCGAACCCGTATTCCCCCGCCTGCCGAGAAATTCCTCGCCTCCATTCCGGCCCGAAGCGCGAGACGCCGCTCGATCCAGTATTCGACGCCCGGATGGAATTCGAAGGTGACGCCGCCCAGGTGGGCTTGGCTCGAGAGACGCTCGTCCGAGAAGCCGACCTGAACGTCGAGCGCGGCCGTCACGATGTGCTTGCGATTGCCGAACGCGCGCGTCTTGGCGCCCCCGATCCGAAGCGACGGCGCGATGAACTCGTTCGTCCCGGTGTTCCAGAGAATGCGCGTCGTCGTCGCGTCGCTCAGCTTGGCGCCGAGGGACCATCCCGAAGGCCCGAGCCAGAGCACGCCGGCGTCGAGCCCGAATCCGTTCGATCGAAGGCTGTCTCCGAGCCATTGGCGGATCATCTTGAAATTACCGCCGACCGAGAGCCCGGGTCGGATCTCGCGCGCATAGCTGATGAGAAGGGCGACGTCGTTGTCGCTGTTGAAAATGAAGCGGCTCTCGTCCACGACCAGCCGGTCCTCCGGATAGTCGAACCGGCCGTTGCCGTTCTGATCCAGGATCTCGAGCCCGCGCGTGTCGGGAATGTCGTCCACGCCGAGGCGAATGAAAGAGAAGCCGAGCGATTGACGCGCTTTTCCGGGGTCCCCGATCGGCATCGCGAAGGAGAGAAAGTCGTATTTGACGATGGAGCCGAACTGCTCGGCGTGCATCGCTGTGGCCTCACGGCGCTCCAGGGTCGCGAGGCCTGCCGGATTCCAGTACGCCGCCGTGCCGTCGTCGGCGAGTCCGACGAACGCACTCCCCATGCCGAGGGCCCTGGCGCCGACGCCGATTCGAAGGAATTCGCCGGCGTAGCGTGTGGCGAAGGCGTGGGTCGGGAGGAGGAGGGTGGCCGCCACGAGCGGGAGCACCGCGCGGAGGAGCGCGGCCGGTCGGACCCGGTGCGTTCTAGCCAAAGCAGAGCCTCGATTCATGGTCGCTCGTATGGCGGTGACGATCGCTCCGTAGACGGGATATCCCCGAGAACCCCTCACCCTTGGGCCGGTTCCTGGGAGCCAGGCTTTGGCGCTCAGGAAGCGGCGCTGCGGCGACGGGCCCGCGCCGGTTCCTCGCCGTCCGCCGCCGGAAGCCGCCTCAGGGCCCGCCAGGCCACGTACTGCTCGACCAGATCGCGGTCCTCTTCGCCAAGCTCCGTGAAGTAGCAGGCGAGCTCGTAGCGGGGCCGCTGCTTGGCGCGCTCCGATTCCTCGCACCGAACGATGATGCCGTCGATCTTGAGCATCCGCTCGCGGCGGAGCCGCCGGCCGAAGGGCGGAAGGAGGATCGTCAAAGAGACCTTGGTGAGCGGGGACAGAAAGGCCCGGCTCAAGAACTGGATTCCGCTCGTGGACAGGTTGATGCTCTCGGTGGTCAACACCGAGGCCTCTTCCCCGCCGGAGACCTGCATGGCGAGCTTGGCGGTGATTCGTGGAGCTTGGCGCCGCTCCCGCGTCAGCTT
>DATEND010000313.1:0-3362 GCA_035275245.1 Candidatus Eiseniibacteriota bacterium | reverse complement strand
CCTGAGGTTGCCTCTGAGCGGGTCGCCCCTCCGTAACTCCCGGAAGCGGCGTTCGGGGGCGTGCGTAGTCGGTCCGACTCTCGGTCTCTATTGTGCGGAACCAGGTGTGCGGGGACCGAGCGCGCGTTCGGATCTCGGCTTGAACGGAAAACCAACCATACGCAGAGGCCAACCGCGAAAAGAGAGCTGGCCGCAAGAACCACTGACCTCACTGGACTATGCTGGTCCACTGCTCATCTCGTGTGCAGTCCCCGGCCGCGATGGCCCCACGGATGATGCTTCCCTCCCTTGCCCCCGTGACGCGATCGAGGTTGTCCATGGAGTAGATAGCGTCGAACCCGATCACTTGATCGCTATCGAACAGTCGGAGCGTGGAATCGCCGATAATCCGTCTGTACTGCCCCTTCCACAGGCCTTGGGGGACCTGTCGATCAGGATTCTGAATGATCCGATGTTCCAGCGCGGGTGCATACGTCACTAAGTGTGGGCGCCTTGAGCTGATCACGAGCCACCATACTCTCTTGCGGGCCTCACAGTAAAGTCGATCCCAACCGGGGCTTTCGTCGGCGGCGGGATCCAGCTGAACACCTCGCGGAACGTCAGTGCGCGCTTGAAGATCCCCGCCTGCATCGCGGGTGTCCAGGTGACCTTTCCAAACCTCAGCGTGCTGTGCGGCTTGATGAAGTTGTAGTAGCAGCGCAGCACGTCCAGAGCATCCGACAGACACCGCGCTTCTCGTGCCGGCGCCGGGGTTCGCCTCTGGAGATAGCTCGTCGAGCGTCGCACGAACAGGTTCAACCGCTCGATGTACGACGTGTTCGGCCTCTTGCCGTCTTCAAGCCTGGCCCGTGCTGCCTCGTATCGGTGTGGATGCCCGAAGACGAGGCGTGACTCCGTCCGCAGGATCCTGTCTCGTCGGTAGAGGTTCTCGACCTGCACGTACACGCACGTCGGGCCGAAGGTCCGGCGCAGCTCGGGCTCATAGTAGACGTACGGGTCGGTTGTGACCAGGACCGGTTCAGGGCCGTGGCCACAGGTTCTGCGCGCTGAGGCGAGGAAGAGCCGGGTCGATCGCCTTGTCCGCCTGCCCACGAACTTCGCTGCCCAGATTCGCGACCAGACCTCCAACCCGCTGTAGATCCAGGTTTCATCGGGACTGCCCTTTCCCCGCGCGCACAGTTCATCGAGCTGCAGCTCGTGAGGATCACGGACTGAGAGGTATTCGGCTTCGAAGCGACGAGCATGGAGCGCGGCGCGATCGCGCCAACGGGCGAGCGTGCTCACGCTGATTCCGACGGCTCGCGCGCCCGCCGCCTGCGTGAGTCCCTCGACCTGGAGCCGCATCGCGAGATCGAACGCATCGCGTGTGTTTCGCAGCCTGTAGTAGACCGTTCCTCGCCGTGCACCAAAGGTGCGCTTGCACACACGGCACAGGAGACGGAGCCGGCTTCCGCGACGGCTTCGGTAGCGACCGTGGCGGACGATTCTGGAGTGGCGCTTCTTGTGAGAAGAGCAATCGGGGAAGGGGCAGCGACGGCGGCGGCGAGGGGAGGACTTCATGCTGACGACTCCGCATGGAGCGCCCAAGGAGAGGCGCGGGAATCGTGCTGGGGCAGTGCGCGAAGAAGTCCGTCCCCAAAGCGCGACCCAGCAACGGTTTGCGCTGCGAGCACCCACAGCTAGTGATCACTCCGCCTACGATCGACCCGGCGGGCAAACAAGGCTTGGCCGCGGTTTTCGAGCCGGTCCAGCCCGAAGTGAAGCGAATGTCTCCTTGATCAGCCCTCCGTGCAGATCGGTCGAATGAGGGTCAGCACCTCGAAGTAATTGGACGCGCGCTCCACACGGACACCGGCGTCCTCAAGAAGCCGATCGCGGACCTGCTCACGGCGAAGACGTGGAAGACGAGCGGACAGATGCGGGGGACGAGGTACCTCGTGAGATGATCACCGCTTCGGTCGCGGGTTCGATCCCCGTCGCCCGCTCCACACATCTCGCGTTTTCAGGCCGGTTTACGGCGTCGGCTGATCGCGGCCGCATCGCACGCGCCGCGAAAGTGCCGTCCATGCGCGGCGGATCACCTGGTCGCAATGAGCTACCGGTCCCTCACGGCTCGATCACGCTGATCTCGTCCGGGACGAGTCGGACGGCCACTTTCTCGACGACCTTGCCGTCCTTGCGCAGCTCGAGCGTCTGCGCGCCGGAGCTGGCGGACAGCACCCCCGAGCGTCCGGCCACCAGGGCGACGGACGAGCTCATGGTGACCGTCTCCTGGTCCGCGGAGATCAGGTCGACCCCCTTGCCCTCTCCGTCGACCATCGAGATCGAATCGGCCCGATCGATCGGCGCCTTCAATCGGACCTCGAACTGGCAGCGCACGTCGACCTGAACCTCCAAGTGCTCGGGATCGGCGCCGGCGGGCAACGCCCATTCGCAGGGGACGATCCCATCCGACCGGAGCCCGAAGAACACGCCCTCGCGCGGGACGTCCTTGAACTCGAAGCGCCCCTCGGAGTCCGTCGTCGCCCCGCCGCTCTGGTTCATCATCTGGACGTTCAGCTTCCCCCCGTAGTAGCGGGTGTTCATCTCGAACGAGGTCGTGAGGAGCACGAGCCGCACGCCGGCGACCGGCCGGTCCCCCACCGTGATCACGCGGCCGGCGAGCTTCGGGAAGACGGACGGCGCCGGCATCACGATCCGCGCCCGAGGATCCCCGGCGGGGATCGGATCGCTCGTGAACGCCTGGAGCGCCTTCGGGTCGAGCACCCGCAGCTTGTAGTCGCGGTCGTCGAGACCGGTCAGCTCGAATCCCCCGTCGTCTCCCGTGACGACCCAGTACCAGCACGCCGACGGAGGCGCGCCTACGGCGCGGTGCATGTCGATGTTCTCCCCGTCCCCTTGCGGCGAAGTCGGGTATTCCTCCATGGACCGCGGAAGCAAGGCCGCGCCGGCCATCAGGCCCTCGTTCTGGACGGGCAGCTTTCCAATCAAGCCGAACGGCGATGGATCGCCGATCCACACGCGCATCCCCGCGCGCGGCTCGCCCTCGGGATCGACGATGTGGCCGCGGATCGCGAGCGCCGGTCCGCCGAGGCGGAGCTCGACGAAGTCCGGCCATCCCGTGCGATCTCCCTCGGGAACGTCCGGGCGCTCCATGCTGGCCGGCCGCAATCCTGCCTTCACCGCGGTCACGCGGTCCGCGGTCACCGCGCGCGTGAGGTCGAGGGCGAAATGGCCCTCGTTGTCGGTCACGGTCGACGCCAGCCCGGCGGCGACGCGCGCTCGATCGACGCCGCGTCCTTCGGGATCGACCACGCGGCCGCGCAGCGCGCCGGTGGCGAGCGCCGCCGGCCGTTCGAGCA
>DATEND010000312.1:0-10508 GCA_035275245.1 Candidatus Eiseniibacteriota bacterium | reverse complement strand
CCGTGCATCCCCAGCGCCGTTTCGCGGTCAGGGGGGAGCGGCCGACGACGTCCTCGCCGCCTTCGTTCGAACCGTCGCGCCGCGCGCCACCGGAAGCACGGAGGAACTCGCGCGCGCCTTCGGCGATCCAGCGTATCCCTTCGCGCCCTACCGATCGTTTTTCGCGTCCGATCTCTGCCGCCGCGCCGAAGATCGATTCGGTACGAACCGCTTCGACTCGCTCACCGCGGAGGCCCGCGCCCTCATCGTCGAGGACGGCCTCCACGGCGATGCGGTGGCCCGGCGGCTATACGGCGGCGCCATCTATCTTGCGCAGGTCGCCGTCTACGCCGGCATCTACGACGATGCCCGCGGGGGACGCGCGATCAACTTCGACGGCGCGAACAGCGGCTTCTCGCCGGAAGCGCTCACGTATCCCGTCCCGGAGTGGTACCTGCCCGCCGGCTCGACGCTGAACGGAAATCCGAGCTAGGGGGCCGCGATGCGCGTGGAGAAAACGGACGTCTTGGTCGTCGGGAGCGGGTTCGGGGCCGCCGCGCCCGCGCTTCGGTTGAGCCAGGCCGGTCATCAAGTGGTCGTCGTCGAGAAGGGTCCGCGGATCGATCCCCTTCGCGACTTTCGCCAGACGCAGGATCCCGCGTACGTCCGCCGGTACTTGAAGGGCCTCTCCGGGGAGCGAATCAATCTGACTTACGCCGAGGCGCTCGGAGGTGGGTCCGGTTTCTACGAGATGGTCTCGCTCCGCGCGCCGTCGGCCGCGTTTCGGCAAACCGACACGCGCGGCCGGCGCCTCTGGCCGAAAGCGGTCGATCGCGCGGCGCTCGATCCCTGGTACGACCTGGCCGAGACGATGCTCCGCGTAGAGCAGATCGCGCCGGGCGACGTGCCGAAGACCGGCCTCGTCTTCGCTCGAATGATGCGCGAGCTCGGGTATTCGTGCGACCGTGCGCGATACGCGGTCCGAGGGTGCGTCGGCAGCGGCTTCTGCGTGACGGGTTGCGTGTTCGCGGCCAAGCAGTCGCTGCTGCTCAATTATCTCCCCCAAGCGGAGGCGGCCGGCGCCCAGGTTCGGACCGGCCTCGAGGCGGTCTCGATTCGCCCGCTCCTCGACGACCGCAAGACGCTGCTTCGCGGCTCCCTTCGCGCGGTTCCGCACCGATACGAGGTTCGGTGCCGTCCGAGTGAGGGATCGGGGGACGAGGTCGCGTTTCGCGCGCGCCTCGTTGTCCTGGGCGGCGGCACCGTCGGAAGCGCGGCGCTACTCTTGAGGTCGAAGCGGGAGATGCCCCTCCTGAGCCGTGACGTCGGGCGCCACGTCGCGTTCAACGGCAGCGTGAAAGCGGCCGGGATCCTGCCGGAGCGGCTCCCGGACGGCGACCTCTTCACGGGGCGCTCGCACCCGGGGATGATCTCGTACGAATTCCTCGAGTCGCACGGCGTCACCATCTCCGCCGTCAAGCCGCTTCCCCTTCAATTGATGGCGGGCGCGCGGTTGATTCCGAATGGCGGCGATCCGAATCGCGACTGGTGGGGCGAACGCCACGCCGCGTTCATGAGCCAGGTTCGCACGCGACTCATGATCCTCTACGCCATCGGAATGACCCCGCCCGCCGCGCGCATCACGCTCGACAAGGGAGGGCATCCGCACGTGCACTTGCGCGTGGATGGCAGCCTCTCCGCGTATTCGCAGAGCGTGAAGCAATTGCTCGAATCAATATTGAAGCGGAGCGGGTGCCGCCTTGTGCGCGCGGACATGATTCGAGCCGACGGCACGCCGCACTCGGACCTTCACTTTTTCACGACGCACCAGGTCGGCTCATGCCGCATGGCCGACGACCCGCATCGCGGCGTGGTCGATCCCATGGGGGAAGTCTTTCGGTACCCGGGTCTCTACGTCACGGACGGTGCGGCGATTCCCTCGTCCCTGGCGGTCAACAACAGCTTGACGATTCTCGCCAACGCGGAGCGGATCGCAGCGGGAATCGTGGCCCGGCACTCGGCCGGCGCGACCGTCGCCTCTATTGGCTAGCCGGCCCCGACCGCGCGGAATCGATCCCCAGCTCCTTCAAGAGCCGGTTCAAGTGAGTCCGCTGAAGTCCGAGCATCGCCGCTGCACGCGTTTGGTTGCCGCCGGCGCGGGCGAGCGCCTCTCGGATATGGCGGCGCTTGTATTCGGTCATCGCGTCCTTGAGCGGGAGCGTTTCGAGGTCCTGCGCGTCGGCTCCCGCTCCCAGCGACAGCTCCGGCGGGAGCAGATCGGGCGAGAGCGTGTCGGTCCGCGCGAGCACCACGATTCGTTCGATGCAGTTGTTGAGCTGTCGCACGTTCCCCGGCCAGTCGAACGACTGGAAGATTTCCGATACGCGCGGGTCCAACCGTAGCGGCCAGCGACCGACCTTTCTTCCGTGTCGCTCGAGGAAGCGAGCGGTCAGGAGCGGAATGTCCTCGCGGCGCTCGCGTAGCGGCGGCACCTCGATCCGGATCACGTTCAGGCGGTAGTAGAGATCCGAGCGAAAGGCGCCCCGCTGGATCGCCTCCTCGAGATTTCGGTTCGTGGCGGCGATGACGCGCGCGTCCACGCGCAGCGTGCGCGTCCCGCCGACCCGCTCGAACTCCATCGTTTCGAGGAAGTGAAGGAGCTTGGTCTGGAGCGCGGGCGTGATGTCCCCGATCTCGTCGAGAAAGATCGTCCCGCCGGCCGCCGCTTCCAGCTTCCCGTCCTTTCGCGCGACGGCACCGGTAAACGCCCCCTTCTCGTGTCCGAAGAGGATCGATTCCGCGAGCTCGTCCGGCAGCGCGACCATGTTCACGTAGACGAACGGACCGCCGGCCCGCGGGCTCTCGCGATGGATCGACTCGGCCACGACGTGTTTTCCGACGCCGCTCTCCCCCATGATCAAGACCGTGGAACCGGTGGGCGCCACTTGGTGGATCGTGTCCCGGATGGCTCGCATCTGTTGCGACTCGCCCAGGACGGCGCCGGTCTCCTCCTCCCGGCGCTCCACGAGCGCGCGATTGGCGTGGAGGAGCCGCCGCCGATCCAGGAGCCGGACGATGGCCGCCTCGAGCAGCTCGAAGTCGGCGGGCTTCTGGAGAAAGTCGGCCGCGCCGAGGCGGATCGCCGACACCGCCGCTTCCACGGTCCCGTGCGCCGTGAGCACGATCACGTCGGCGTCGACGTTTCGCCGCTTCAGCTCGGCCAGGACCTCGAGTCCCGAGGGGCCCGGCATGCTCAAGTCGAGCAGGATGAGGTCGTACCCGCGCGCCGCCGCCGATGCGAGTCCGGCGGTCCCGTCCGCGACCGCGTCGGCGTCGTGGCCCCAGAAGGCGAGACGATCGGCCAACGCCCGTCGAAGAGCGGGATCGTCGTCGATGATCAGCACCGTTGCCTTCAAGCGCTACCCTCCGCCGGCGGGCCATTCGGGAAACGCGCAGACGAATCGCGCGCCTCCTTCCGGATGATTCCCGCCCTCCACCGTGCCGCCCATCATGGTCACGTACCGGTGAACCACGTAGAGCCCGAGCCCGAAGCCCTGACTCGACTCGAACGGGCTCGGCGCCCCCTGCGCGAACTGCTCGAAGAGCCGCGCCGAGTCCCCTGGCCCAATTCCAGGTCCACGGTCCCGCACCACGATCTGCTGCCAGCCGGGAACGGCGGATTCCACGGACACCTCGATCGCGGTTCCGGGCGGTGAAAAGCGCACGGCATTCTCCACCAGGTTCGAGACGATCTCGATCACTTTCTCGCGATTTCCACGGGCCGCCGGCAAGTCCTTCGCAAACGACGGCTCGAGGCGCACCCCACGCTGCCCCGCAACGGGCTTCAGTCCCACGATGGCCTCGTCCACGGCCGAAGCCAAGGACACAGGCTCGAGCGACGGCGCCTGTTCGCCGCGGTCGAGGCGGCTCAGAACGAGCAGATTCTGCACCAGCCGTCCCAATTGTCTCGCGGAAGCGTCGATCGCGCTCAGGTATTCGAGCTGGCGCGGCTCGACGGACCCCGCGACGCCGTCGATTAGATTCCGCGTCGACCAAGCGATCGAGGTCAGCGGCGTTCTCAGATCGTGTGCCACACGGAACAGGAATTCGCTCTTCTCTCGATCCAGATCCTTGAGTCCCTGCGCCTCGAGTTGCGACTCCAGCATCTGCTGGACGATGCGGATCCGTTCGAGCGCTTGCTCGGATGCTTCCTGAACGTGCCGGAGGAAATCCACCTCCTGCTCGATATACCGGAATTCGGATTGTTTCTCCGAGAGGAGGACGACTCCGAGAAACGCTCCTCCGGCCACGAGCGGGGCCGCGATTCGATACCCCTGATCGAGGAGCCCCGCGGGAAAGTCGGCGCGTTCGATCTCCGGAAGGCTGGTGGTGTCGGGCGCCGCGATCACCCTGGCCGGTGTCCCGGCCTTGGTGGCCGACTCGGGAATCTCCAGAAGTCGGTCCCGAAGCGTTCCCGCGAGTGCTTCGGCCTCCACACCTAGGAGCACGGAGACACGCTTCGGGGCAAGGGTACGGTCGAGAACCCGCGTCGCCTCCTCGACGATCTCGCGCGGGCTCGCCACGCGAGCGAGGCGCTCCCCGTAGTCGCTGAGCGCGCGGTCGAAATCGAACTGGATCTTGAAGAACGTTCGATCGACCCACCGGCCGATCGCACGCCGCGTGGGATGGAAGAGCGCGAGCGGAATCGCGGTCGCCAAGATCGGCACGAGCTCGGGGCGATCGGGAACGATGCGCTGCATCCAGCCCCGGAGCGAGAACACCAACACGGCATAGATCGCGGCCAGGGCGCCCGCGAGGAGCGCGTAGATGATGCTTCGCCGGATGATGATGTCGATGTCGAGGAACCGGTATTTGGCGACCGCGAACGTGAACGCGATCGGAATCGTGATCGTGGCGAGCCGCGCCAATTCCAGTGGAATTAGCGGCGGGAGCCCGACGAGCCCCGGCGCAATGTAAAGGAACGCGTAGGGGGTCACGCCGAGGGTGATCCCCCAGAGGAGCCACTTGGCTTGCCGGCGTTCGCGGGCCAGTTCCAGGCGCCGGCTCGCCCGGTACAAGAGGGCGCAACCGAGCGCATCGCCGGCGATGAGGAAGATGTCGGCCAGACGGTCCGGAACGAGAAAGGCACGCCACGCGGCGGGGCTGGGTGTCGCGATGTAAGCGATGAAGGCGCCGCTCTGCCACGCGAAGAGAACGGCCGCCGCCACGAAGAGTCCCGGTACGAGCGCCGGGAGTCGGTCGACCACCGCGTAGCGGCGCGGAAAGACGAGTGCAAGGGTGACGAACAAAGCAGGTAGCGCGAGAAGGCATGCCATTCGAACTTGCGGTAGAAGCGGCATCGCTCCGGGAGAAGCGGGGTGATAGACGCCGCCGATCAGAATCGCCAATCCGTAGAGGAGCGTACCGAAGTAGAGGATTCGCGCCTCGAGGAACTGCACGCGAAAGGCGAAGACGAATGTGGCGACCGCCCAGAAGAAGAGCCCGCAGACGGTGGTAACCACGAGGTGCGGGACCGAGTAGGCGCGCTGAAGTGTTACTTTGCGGCGCCCGGTATCGCCCTCGAGGGCGACGGTGCTGCCGGGCGCCTTCCGCTGCGCGAGGATCTGCATCTCGCCGCGCGTCGCAGCCTCCGTCCCGTCAAGTCGAACGCTGGCGAGCGGAGTGTCCACCGCCCGGTCGCGAAGGATCGCGAGGCGCGATTGGACGGAGAGCCCCCAGACGCCGATCGCGAGCGCAAGAACCGAGAAGACGAGATAGGCCCCGCTGATCGCGCGCACGAAACGCCGCGGGCGCTAGCTGCTCGCGGCTTCCGGCCGGACCAGGGAGAGCAGGAAGAAGAGGATCCCGATCAACATCAGCCCGCCCCCTCCGATCGCGAACAGAAAGAACGCGAGGGGGCTGGACCAAAGGAAGCTGATGGCTTCCACGGCCAGTCCGAAGAGGATCAGGAGCGCGGAGATCCGGATTCGCCGGCCCATCGGGGTGATCGGCTCGTTCACGGCGCCTCCGGAGTTGCGGTCGAGTCGGAAGCGCCCGTGGCCGTCGTGGCCGCCTGTGCCTGCTCCGCCCCCTTGGCGGACGCGGCAGGATCCCAGAACTCGGCGTCCTCCAGCTCGTCCACACCGTGCGCCACGTCGTGGCAACCGGCCGTGAGGCAAGACGTCTTCCCCGACTTGAGGTCCGTCATCGAAACGTCCTCCCCGCGGTGCCCGCTCGACTCTTCGAACGTGCGCGAGCCGAGATGGCAGTGGAGGCACTCGCGATTGTTGTAGGGGCTGTAGAGCTTGATCTTCTCGGGGGGTTTGCCGAAGTACTGCACCGCCACGTGCCGAAGGCCGCGCATTTTCGCCCGGACGTCTCCGAACATGGCGTAGTCGGTGTGGCAGGTGAAGCAGGCGTGATCGCGCGGCACGCGATTATTCTGGTAGTGCTGTGCTGCCAGGAATTCCTTGTCGTCGACCTGGAGGCTCTTGCCGTACTTCTCCATCACGTGGCACTTGAGGCAGAACTCGGTCGACTTGGAATGATCCAGATGCGTCATGGCCCCACCGGCCAGCGCGAGGCCGGGCGCGACGAACAGGGTCATGAACGCGAGGATCTTCCCCTCGGGCGTCCGCGTGACGCCCGGGCGGAAGAAGAGCAGAAGCAAGAGAATTGCGGCAAGACCAATCAGCCCAAGCAACACCAGCACGGAAAGCGCCATCCCGGACCTCCGTGATTACTCGGTGCCTTTAGCCTTCTCGCCCTGCTCCAACTTTGCGGCGGCCTTCTCGTCCTTCAGGGTCTCGAGCCATCCTGCCAAGGTCTTCAGCTCCGCGTCCGTGCCACGGAACTTCTTCATGTGCTTCCGCGTCTCGATCATTTCCTTCTTGAGCAGGTACCCCTCGATCCAGGCGGCATTCCGCTTTACGCCGACACCCGAGAGGTCGGGCGGCTTCCGGCCCGTTTCCTCGGCTTTCTCCGCCGGGTCGGCTTTCTTCACGATGGCCTGCGTCTCGATCGCGTGGCAGGAATTGCACTTGTACTTTGAGAAAACCGGCTTGCCGTTCGGCGCCTTGGCGGTTTCACCGCCCGCGAGTGCGGGAGAAGCCGCGACGCACAGAGCCAGCGCGGCCACGGAAATCTTGCTTGAAAGGTTCATCGTCCACCTCCACGTCTCATTTCAGACCGCGCGCCGACGCGCGTGGATGAAGCGCCCATTACAACTATCGTCACCGAACGCGTTCATAGTAGTGAAATGCGGTGGAAGCCAGGATGGGACTTTGGTACCAGTCCGGCGGCACTACCGTCGCCGTGACTGTTCGAGCGGCATGAGAACCATCGGATTCCGAGCCACGTACAGGCCGACCTGCAGGCGGTCTTGGAGACCGAGTTTTCCGAGGATGTGGCCCACGTGCTTCTTCACGGTGGGCTCGCTGATCTTGAGCGCGGATGAGATTTCCTTGTTGGAGCGGCCGGCGGAGATTAGTTCCGCCACTTCGAGCTCGCGCGCCGAGAGGGCGACCGTGGTCTTCTCACCGCCGGCGAGCGCGTGCCGCATGATCGCGGTGGCCGTGCCCGACTCGTACCAGGCCTTACCCGAAGCGACGATTCGGATCGCCCGGAAGAGTTCTTCCGGACTCGAATTCCGGCGAATGGTGCCGGTCGCCCCTTCGGAAACCGCGAGCTGGAGGCAGTCCGTGCCAGTCGAGCATCCGTTGTGTGGGCGCTCTTGCGAATCGAGATGGCGAGATCCGGGTGGGTTCAGGACGAGGCACTGCCCCTCTCCCCGTTCCGCGACGGCCAGGATGGGCGTTTCTGGCGACGCCGCGTGCAGCGAGGCGAGCGGCGTGCGCCCATCGATCGGCGGGAGGCGGAGCGCCAGGATCACGATCGAGGGCTTCAGCTCGCGGGCGAGCTTTCCCGCTTCGAGCGTGGACGAGGTCTCGCCCACGATGTCGAAGTCGGGTTGAGATCGGAGGATCGCCGCAAGGCCGCTTCGGTCGAGAAGGAGATCATCGGCGATCAGGATCCGGATCCCGCCGGGATGGATCGCCGCCGTGCGGGCGCCGCGACCGACCGGCTGGGTCCGCCGTGGGGTGCTGGGCTTCTTCGCCGCTCTCTTCTGGCTGACACGCCGCGAGGGTGACATACGCCCATGGTATACCCGGCCTTACGTCACGGCAACGACTAGGTTCGAAGCGCTCCCCGAAGCGTCGTCTTCACCGCCTCGACGTCCACCGAGTGGTCCGGCTGCTTCATGACAATTTGGCCGTCCCTCGATTTCACGACGAGCCCGTGGCTCTTGAAGCCCAATTCCTTGATTGCCTTCCGGGCGTCCGGCGTGGACGCGTCCACGTTGCGCGCGGTGACCTTACCCGGAAAGGCCTGCTCGAGCCCGCTCACGGCGGGTTTCAGCTTCGCGCAGATCATTCAAGCCGGGGAGGTAGTAGTAGGTCACGTCGACCGCGGTGACGTGGACGGCGGTCTCGGGCGCGCGGGCTTCGTCGCCCGAGCCGCCGCCGCAGCCGGATTGTGCGACCGTCCCGGACAGGGCCGCGACAAGCGCGCCGGTCAAAACAAGGCTAGAGGGTTTCAGTCGCATCGTGGGCCTCGCAGGTTGGGTGCGGTTCCGGATCGCGGGAGCGTATCGGCGAATACGATCGTCGAACTGTGGGCCGTGTTGGACTCGAACCAACGACTCCCTGCTTAAAAGGCAGGTGCTCTACCGCCTGAGCTAACGGCCCATGCTGAGGAAGTAGAGTAACTTAGCATAGAGCACCTGCCTAATGGGCATGAGCTCACTGTCGTAAGTGCGGCGCCGGTGTTGGATTGACTTCACTTGACGTTCCCGGTTGAGTCCCCATTTCATCGGTGCTTCTCCTTAGGACCTTTCGCATTGTCGAGGGCGGCACCGAGCAAAGGCGGATAGGTAATTACCGTGCCGCTGACCCTGGCGAAGGGCGTCAGTACGTGTATCTGGCGTCGGGTCCCGCTGATGATCTCCTCGACGCGCAGACCATGCGCTACCAGCGCGTCTGCGATCAGTGAGCGATGGCAGCGCCAGGGCACGGCCTCTGCGCACATCAACACGATGCGTTCGTGCCTAGCCCGTGCGATGAGGTCTGCCAGATGTCCCGCGAATTCGGGGGTCTGCATGTAGTCCGCGTAACCGCGAAAGGAAACGTTTCGCCATCCCGTATTCAGGGATCCCGGATGGGGCCGGCGGAACCCTCCCAGGCCCGCGACGTGCTCATAGCCGATGCCATCAGCCGCGAGCGCGGACGGCAGCGTATCGCGGTCGAACTGCGGGTTGTGGCGAGAGCGTGGTACGGTACGGACGTCGATGAGCCTCGCTACCGAGTGGTCCTTCAGCAAAGCAATGAACTCGGCGAGGGGCCGTGTCGAATGGCCCACGGTAAGTACGATGGGGTACGACTCCTCCGTTGCCATTGTTCGCGCCAACTCTGGCTTAGTGTTTAGCGAGCGAATTGATTCGTCCGCGCAGCACAGGCACAAGCTGCCCCTCGAACCAGGGATGACGCTTGAACCACGGCTGATTGCGCGGTGATGGATGGGGCAGCGGGATGTATCGCGGGGCGTATTCCACCCAGGCCCTGACAGTTGCGGTCAGCGACTGCTTACGGCGTGTGCCCAGAAAGTGGCGTTGCGAATACTGGCCGATAAGCAGAGTAACTTCTATCCGGGGCAGCCACGCCAGCAATTGGCTGAGCCATAGCGCTGCACATTCAGGCCGCGGCGGCAGGTCTCCACTATTGCCCCTCCCCGGATAGCAGTACCCCATGGGAATGATCGCGATGCGCGACTCATCATAAAAGGCGTTCTTGTCCACACCCATCCACGCGCGCAGACGGTCCCCACTCGGGTCATCCCACGGAATGCCACTCGTGTGAACGCGCACACCGGGTGCCTGCCCCACGACGAGAATGCGGGCTGTTTCACCAACACGCAAAACCGGACGCGGACCGAGTGGCAGATGTGCCTCGCATGCCCGGCAGCCACGCACGGCGGCCAGCAATCCTTCGAGGGTCGGATAGGCGTCGGCTGCCGCTGTGGTCCGTCCCATCAGCATGGCCTCGGGATCAACGAGTCCGTCCTTGAGCGATTCCGTGGCCACAGGCGCTCGACCAAGATCCGCCGGCCATCCCCGCGCGCGGGTGGGTCGTATGTGCGCTTGATCCGAAGCATCGCGTCGTTCCTCCTTGGATCGATCGAGTATAGACTTACCGTGGACCAGGGGAAGTGAGGTCTCGTAAAGTTCGTCCGCCGTCTGAACCTTCCAGGACCATCTTACGCCTCATGGGCGTCCGATCGTAGCGGGGGTGATTCCATGGGAGGCAAGAAGCGGATTCTCACTGGAATTAGGCCCACCGGCCCCTTGCATCTCGGGCACTACGCCGGTGCGCTCGCGAACTGGGTGAAGCTGCAAAGTGACTACGAATGCTACTTCCTGATCGCTGACTATCAGGTTTCCGACTACGCTGACGACATTTCGCGCGTGCGTGAGG
>DATEND010000311.1:0-2855 GCA_035275245.1 Candidatus Eiseniibacteriota bacterium | reverse complement strand
TCCCCGGCGGCGCCGGCTACATCGGCTCGATCCTGGTCCGTCAGCTGCTCGGGGCCGGGGAGCGCGTGCGCGTGCTCGACCGGTTTCTCTTCGGCGGCGACGGCCTCCACGGATTGGAGCCGGACGAATCGCTCGAGGTGCTGCATCGCGATCTCCGCGATCCGCGCGCCTTCGGCGAGGCGCTCGAGGGGGTGGAGACGGTCGTCCATCTCGCCGCGATCGTCGGCGACAAGGCGTGTGCCGCCGACGAGGAGCGCGCCGTCCAGACCAACTGGACCGCGACGATCGCGTTCGCGCGCGCCGCCCTCGCGCGCGGCGTCCGGCGCTTCGTGTTCGCCTCGACGTGCAGCGTGTACGGCGAAGGGCGGGACGAGATCCTGACCGAGGAATCGCCCGCCAAGCCGCTCTCGCTCTACGCGGAGACGCGCTGGCACGCGGAGCAGGGCCTTCTCGAGCTCGCGGGCCACTCGACGTTCGAGCCCATCCTCCTTCGCTTCGGGACCGTCTACGGCCTCTCGCCGCGGATGCGGTTCGATCTCGTCGTGAACCTGCTCGCGCGCGACGCCGCGCTCAAGCGCGCCGTCTCGATCTTCGGCGGAACGCAATGGCGACCCTTCGTGCACGTCGTGGACATCGCGCGCGCGCTCGTCCTGGCGATTTCCGAGCCGTTGCCGGAAGGATTGCCGATTCTGAACGTCGGCGACAATTTGGAGAACTACCAGCTCCGGGACCTGAAGGAAGACATCGAGCACTGCGTCCCCGAGGCGCGCGTGCGCATCGAGCCGGGCACGATCGATCCCCGGACGTACCGCGTGTCCTTCGACCGCATCGAGCGGCTTTGGGGATTCCGCGCGACGAAGCGCGTGCGGGACGGCATCGAGGAGATCGCGGCCGCCGTTCGAAACGGACGTGTCGCGGATCCATACGACTTGAAGCACGTGAACGCATGAGGGATTTCGCTTGCCCGGGCGGGGGCCCACTGGGTAGCGTAGGAGTGCGGCCGAAGCGGCCGGACCGAGGAGGAACCCGTTGCCCCGCCTAAACCTGGACGTCGAACAGCTTCGTGAGCGGGCCCTCTTCGTCCGCCGGGACATCGTCGCACTCCTGGCGCGATCGCAGACCGGCCACTCGGGCGGTCCCTTGTCGTGCGCGGACTTCGGGGCGGTCCTCTTCTTCCACGAGATGAACGTGAATCCCGAGCGGCTGGACGACCCGAGCCGTGACCTCTGGCACTTCTCGATCGGGCACGTGACGCCGGTCATCTACTCCCTCATGGCGGAGCGCGGATACTTCCCGCTCGAGGACCTGCTTCACTTCCGCCGGATCGAGGGCCACCTCCAAGGGCATCCGAGCAAGCACGACACGCGCGGGATCGAGGTCTCGGCGGGTTCCCTGGGGCAGGGGCTCTCCGTCTGCTGCGGAATGGCCCTCGGCTCTCGTATGGACGGAAACCCGCGGCGCGTCTATTGCGTCATGGGCGACGGGGAGCAGCAGGAGGGGCAGATCTGGGAGGCGGCCATGTTCGCGGCCCACTACAAGCTCGACAACCTCTGCGGCGTGATCGACTACAACCGGAAGCAGATCGACGGCGACGTCGAGGACGTCATGGGCATCGCCCCGCTCGCCGACAAGTGGCGTGCGTTCAACTGGAACGTCATCGAGGTGGACGGGCACGACATGGGTTCCGTGATCGAAGGGTTCGGGACCGCGCGTCGCGCGAAGGGGAAGCCGTCGGTGTTGCTCGCGCATACGGTCATGGGCAAGGGCGTCTCGTTCATGGAGGACGACTACCGATGGCACGGGAACCCGCCCAGCGTGGAGCAGGCGGAGACCGCGCTCCTCGAGCTCGGGACCTCGCTCTCGGCGTGGACGAAGCGGCTCGAGGGTATGACCGCGCCCGCGGTCACGCCCTCGGCGAACGGAGTCCCCCTCCGATGAGCACTCCCGTCCCCGCCGCGACGGGCATCACGCCCGCCATCGATCTGGAAGCTCCCGAGCTCAAGCGCACCCGCGAGGGGTTCGGCCATGGCCTTCTCGACCTTGGCGAGCGAAACCCGAACGTCGTGGTCTTGGTCGGCGATCTCACAGGCTCGACGAACGTCAATTTCTTCGCTCAGAAATATCCCGAGCGTTTCATCCAGGTGGGCATCGCCGAGCAGAACATGATGTGCGTCGCGGCCGGTCTGGCCGCGGTCGGAAAGATTCCGTTCCTCGCGACCTACGGCGCGTTCGCCGCCTGCCGGAGCGCGGACCAGATCCGCGTGACCGTGGCGTATTCGGATCTGCCGGTGAAGATCGGCGGGGCGCACGGCGGCATCTCGGTCGGCCCCGACGGGGCGACGCACCAAGCCATGGAAGAGATCGCGATCATTCGCTCGATCCCCAACATGCGCATGATCGTGCCGTGCGACTACTGGGAGACCCGAAAGGCGACGGTCGCCGCGGCCGCCGATCCGCACCCGGTCTACATTCGATTCGGACGCGAGCCCGTGCCGGTGGTTACGAACGAGGAGACGCCGTTCGTCCTAGGGAAGGCCGCCGTGCTTCGACCGGGAGGCGACCTGGCCATCATCGCGTGCGGTGTCATGGTGTACGAGGCGCTGGTCGCCGCCGAGGCGCTTCACACGCGCGGCATCGACGCGCGCGTCGTCAACGTTGCCACGCTGAAGCCGCTCGACACGGCGGAGATCGAGCGCGCCGCGCGCGAATGCGGCGCCATCGTCACCGCCGAGGAGCACCAGGTCCACGGCGGCCTGGGCGGAGCGGTGGCAGAGGTGGTCGTGCGGACCCATCCGGTGCCCGTCGAGTTCGTCGCCGTGCAGGATCGCTTCGGACGATCGGGGAAGCAGGACGAG
>DATEND010000310.1:0-5803 GCA_035275245.1 Candidatus Eiseniibacteriota bacterium | reverse complement strand
GGTCCGCAAGGAAGTGGAGCGAGCGGCGGCGCCGGTCCGTGATCGTGACGCGCCGCCGCAGGCCGATCAGCGCCACGCCTAGAAGCGACGTTCCGACCAGAATCGGAACGCCGATCCGCGTCTCCGGCGGACTGCCGTGCCAGGGAATGGGATCCAGGGCCGGCTGTGCGGGATCCGAGGGTCCGTCGACGATGAGCGTCTCGCGTTGAAGAACGCGGGCTAGGAATCCCTCGGGGCGAGGTGCGACGCGAGCGTGCGCGACCGGTCCGCGTTCTCCGCGCTCGAATACATCGCCCTCCAGCTCGGCGGTCTCGTAATCCAGCAGGAGGAGGGCAAACGAATCCGCGCGCGCCAGCTCGATGACGTGCTCGGCCACCGCGGTGACCAGGGCCCGCGTGTCGAAGGCCGACTGAACCGCGAAGGAGAGGCTGGAGAGGGCTCGGAGCGGCGACCCCGCTGCCTTCGCGCGCTTCATAGTGGGTTGTCCCGGCGCGGCGTGGGCGGCGCGGACGGCGGCGCGGAAGGCGCGGTGGGCATCATCGGGCTGCCGTCGGAGCGGCGGTCCGAGATCACGATGCTTCCCTGCGTCGCCTTGCCGATCTTTTTCAAGTCCTTCGCGATGTCGCTGACCTGCGCCGAGTGCTGGATGTCGCGGCCGACGTTCGTGACGACCAGGATCGTGATGGAGAGCACGTCGAATTTCTTCACGCCGCCCTGCCGGCTCGAGAGCACCGTGATGTAGCCCCGCTCCCGGTCGACCCGGTCGTACTGATCGAGCACGCGCGAGTCGAACTCGGTCTTGATCCCGTTCGCGATCGCCATCGCCCTCTGGGGGTCGGTGATCACGACGAAGTCGTCGCCGCCGATGTGGCCGATGAAGTCGCCGTCCCCGCCGTGGCGCTGGTTCAGCTCATGGAGCAGCGCCGCGGTGAAGCGGATCATCGCGTCGCCCCTCGCGTAGCCGTAGTAGTCGTTGAACGCCTTGAACTGGTCCAGGTCGAGGTGGAGGAACGCGAACTTCTCTCCCGCCTGGATCCGGCGGTTCAGCTCGGTCTCGATCAGCACGTTCCCCGGCAGGCCGGTGAGCGCGTTGGAAGAGAGCTGGGCGCGCCGGGTCTTGAGCTGGTTCCGGACACGGAAGAGCAGCTCTTGCTGCTCCCATGGCTTCGTCAGGTAGTCGTCCGCGAATACCTCGAGCCCGTGCAACCGGTCGTCGAGCGTCGCCTTTGCGGTGAGAAAGATGATGGGGATCCTGCTCGTCAACGGGTTCGACTTGAGCCGGCGGCAGACCTCGAAGCCGTCGAGCCCCGGCATCATCACGTCGAGGAGAATCAGATCGGGCGCGTCGCGCCGGATTTCCTCGAGTCCCTTGATGCCGTCCTCGGCGCTCCGAACGTCGTACTTCGCGTCCTTCGCGTCCTTGAGCTGTCGCTCGAGAATGAATCGAAGGCGCGGCTCGTCCTCGATGATCAGGATGCGTCCGCCGTCGTTGATAATGGATTCGGTCACGAATCGCTCCCCACGTGTGTTCTGAATCCAAGGCGCGCCGCGGCGCGGCTCGACCTTGGCGTACTCCTCCGAAAGCCCAGATGCGCAACCGGCGTGCCATCACCCGCAGCGCACGAATCGCCGAACCCTCTGGAACTTGGCTTCACTGTTGGGATTAATCGGTCCCTGGAATGCTCTTCTTGAGCCGGATTCGCGAGGGGCCGGTGCGGACGGAAAATTGCCGGGTTGGCTCAACTTACGTTGCAACTTGCACTTAGAAATGGGGCGGCGGGGTGTCCAGCAGGACTACTTGCCCCGGGGCAAGTTGAGCTTCGAGGAGAGCTTTTCGGAGGGCTAGGCGACGGCGAAGGCGTCGAGATTCGGAATGGCGGAGACGTCGAGCGAGGTGGCCCGGCCGCGCGAGAGCGCGAGCCATCCGGCGTACGCGATCATCGCGCCGTTGTCGCGACAGAGGGGCGGCGACGGAAAGCGCGCCGGAATTCCGCGGGAGTCGGCGAGTCGCGCGGCCTCGGCGCGAAGGAGCGTGTTGCAGGCGCATCCGCCGGCGAGCGCCAGCGCGCGCGCGGGATGCCGGTCGAGCGTGAGCGCCAGCCGCTCCACGAGCGCCGTGACGATCGCGCGCTCGGCCGAAGCGGCGATGTCGCGGGCCCGCGCGTCGGGCATGGGCTTCGGCTCCTTCTCGACCAGGAGCTTCACCGCGGTCTTGAGCCCGCTCATGCTCACGTCGTAGGTCTCGTTCCCCAAGCGCGCCACGGGAAAGGCGATCGCGCCTGCGTTCCCCTCGCGCGCCAGCCGATCGACCTCCGGGCCGCCTGGATAAGGGAGGCCAAGCAGCTTCCCCACCTTATCGAAGGCCTCGCCGGCGGCGTCGTCGCGCGTGGAGCCGAGACGCCGGAACGATCCCGGTTCCGCCACGTGGTAGATCTCGGTGTGGCCGCCCGAGGCCACCATCCCCACGAACGGATACGGAAGGTCGTTCTCGAGGGCGGGAGAGACGAGGTGCGCCTCGACGTGATTCACGCCGGCGAACGGAATGCCGCGCGCAAGCGAGAGCCCCTTTGCGAACTCGATTCCGACGAGGAGCGAGCCGACGAGGCCCGGCCCGATCGTGGCAGCGACGCCGTCGATCCGGTCCAGCGGGACGCCCGCCTTCTCGAGCGCCTCCAGGACGACCGCCGGCAGGAGCGTGATGTGCGCGCGCGACGCCAGCTCGGGCACGACGCCACCGTACTCAACGTGCACGTCCTGGGCGCGCACGACGTGCGCGAGCAAGCGCCCGTCCTCGACGACCCCGGCGCCGGTGTCGTCGCAGCTGGTCTCGATGCCAAGGATGATCATGGGGCTAGTGTAGCAGGAGAGGGGGAGGACACCCGGGGGCCGGGAGGCCGCTGGATCCAGGTGGAACCGGAGCTCTCCGGGAGGGTAGTGCCGGTGGACATCCCCTGGCCAACCACCGCTCGGCCCATCGCGAAGGAAGCTTCCCATGGACGCAAGGTTCCTGGCCCTGCTGATCGCGCTGGCCATCATGAATCTTGCTTCCGCTGGTAGCTCTGAAGCTTCCATCCTTCCAAGCTCCGGTAGCCTCGGCTGCGGCATCACGCTCGATCTTGACCGCACCTATCAAACACCAGCGCCGGTCCCACACCTTGCGGCCACCTGGCTGCTCACGTCACACTTCGCCCTCCGCTCAACCGCCGGATACGTTCGCGAAAGGCTTGTTCGGGATCCCGATGACGGCTCGCTTCCGGGGGGGAAGGTGCTCTATTCCGAGTATTTCCCTATAGGGCTGGGCCTTCGCTTCTACCCTGCTTTATCTCGGGGGCGTGCGCGTGGGTTCTATGTCGATGCCGTACCGGTCGTATACGCCAGCCATATTCGAAGCTACGTTGAACCGGACTGGGGAACTGTTACATGGGGATACGAGGCCGGCTTTGGGGCTCGATTCGCTTTGTGGGGGGAGAGTCGTGGTGAGATCGGGGCGATGCTGTATCACATTGATGGCATCAACGAGAAGAACGCGTACTCAACGTCGTCGGAATGGCGATCGTTTGGCGGACTTGAGGTCTACATGATGCGGTTCTCGGCAGGCTTCGGGGACTAGGGAGCCGGCGGGATCGCCGTGACCAGGTAGATCGTTACCCGCGCTCCGCGATCGCCAGCGCGAGGCGGTTCTTCGCGCGCTCCAGCGCCCGCACGGCGCGGTCCTTGTCGATCGGCTCGGCGCCCGGGGCCGAGGCGCCCCGCATGCGGTCCTCGGCGCGCTTCATCGCTGCCGCCGCGCGCTCGCGGTCGATCGCGGTCGCGGGCTCGGCGGAATCGGCGAGGACCGTGGCGCGGTTCCCCGACACTTCGAGGAATCCGCCGCTCACGGCGTAGGTCGTCACCGCGCCGCGCGGGTCCTTTACCTCGAGCTTGCCGGGCATGAGCGCCGTGATGAGGGGCGCGTGGTTCGCCAGGACGCCGAGGTAGCCCTCGGAGCCGGGAGCCTGGATCGAAAGCACCGGCCCCTCGAAGAGCATCTTCTGGGGCGTCACGAGCCGGAACGTGAATTCGGCCATCGGTCTCGGCGGCGCCGCTTAGGCGGCCGCCGTCGCTCCCATCTTCTCGGCGCGCTCGAAGACCTCGTCGATCGTGCCCACCATGTAGAACGCCTGCTCCGGAATGTGATCGCACTTCCCCTCAACGATCTGCTTGAAGGAGCGGATCGTGTCCTCGAGCTTCACGTAGCGTCCCGGCGTCCCCGTGAACGGCTCGGCGACGAAGAAGGGCTGCGAGAGGAACTTCTGGATCTTCCGCGCGCGGGCGACGGTCAGCTTGTCGTCCTCGGAAAGCTCGTCGATTCCCAGAATCGCGATGATGTCCTGGAGGTCCTTGTAGCGCTGGAGGACCTTCTGCACGGCGCGGGCGAGGTTGTAGTGCTCCTCGCCGACGATGTTCGGATCGAGGATCCGCGACGTGGAGTCGAGCGGATCGACGGCGGGATAGATCCCAAGCTCCGAGATCCGGCGCGAGAGCACCGTCGTCGCGTCCAGGTGCGTGAACGTGGTCGCGGGAGCGGGATCGGTCAAGTCGTCGGCGGGCACGTAGATCGCCTGCACGGACGTGATCGAGCCCTTCTTCGTCGACGTAATGCGCTCTTGGAGCGCGCCCATCTCGGTCGAGAGGGTCGGCTGGTAGCCCACGGCGCTCGGCATGCGGCCCAAGAGCGCCGACACCTCCGAGCCCGCCTGCGTGAACCGGAAGATGTTGTCCACGAAGAAGAGGACGTCCTGGTTCTCCTGGTCGCGGAAGTACTCGGCCATCGTTACGCCCGTCAACGCGACGCGGAGCCGCGCGCCGGGGGGCTCGTTCATCTGGCCGAAGACCATCACGGTCTTGTCGATGACGCCCGATTCCTTCATTTCGAGCCAGAGGTCGTTCCCCTCGCGGGTGCGCTCTCCGACGCCCGAGAAAACCGAGAAGCCGCCGTGCTCGGTGGCGATGTTCCGGATCAGCTCTTGGAGAATGACCGTCTTGCCGAGGCCGGCGCCGCCGAAGAGGCCGATCTTCCCGCCCTTCACGTACGGGGCCAGGAGGTCGACGACCTTGATGCCCGTCTCGAAGATCCGCGCCACGGTCTCCTGCTCGTCGAACGCCGGCGGATCGCGGTGGATCGGGAGCCGCTTGTCGGGCTCGGCGACCTGGCCGCCCTCGTCGATCGTCTTTCCGAGGAGGTTGAACACGCGGCCCAACGTCTGGCGGCCCACCGGGACCGTGATCGGGCCGCCGGTGTCGCGCACCGCCATGCCGCGCACCAGCCCATCCGTCGAGGACATCGAGACGCACCGCACGACCTCGTCGCCGATGTGGAGCGCCACCTCGACCGTCAGGTCGATGCCACGCTCCTCGTCCTCGATCTTGAGCGCGTTCAAGATCGGCGGAAGCTTCTCGGGGTCGAACCGCACGTCCACCGTCGGGCCGATCACCTGAATCACGCTGCCCATCGATCCAGCTTTTCCGTTCGTCGTCGCCTTCGTCGTCGCCATTTTCCTTCCTTCTTACTTAAGCGCCTCGGACCCCGCCACGATCTCGACGATTTCGCGGGTGATCGTGGCCTGGCGGGTCCGGTTCATGTGCAGCGTGAGCGTATCGATCATCTCTTTGGCATTCTTCGTCGCGGAGCCCATCGCGACCATCCGGGCGCCGTGCTCCGACGCCGCCGATTCTGCGAGCGCCATGAAGAGCCCCATCGAGAGCGTGTAAGGAACGATCTTCGCCAGGATTTCTTCGGGGCCGGGCTCGAAGATGTAGTCGA